>JACQFK010000272.1 GCA_016200125.1 Planctomycetota bacterium | reverse complement strand
GCTTGAAGCGGTACTCGGCGCCGGCCGAGTAGGAATAGGTGTTCCTGAAATGATCGAAGCCGGGGTCGGGCGGGGCGACGGCCCGCTCCCACCCGATCCACTGCAGGTCCACCGTGACCCGCAGCGGATAGCCCTCCCCGATGTAGAACGCGAATCCCCCGGACCCCAGGGCCGGCCAGTCCCAGACGGGATAGATCGTCCGGTCGAGATCGAAGTTGAAGTGCACCGCGGAATTCCAGGCGGCGCCGACGTCCACCCGGAACGTGTCGCTTTCGAAGGCCGTGATCAGGAGGCCCAGGCCGTAGCCGATCGACGACTCGCTGTCCTCGAAGATCTGCGAATCGCGTCCGGCGACCGGGCTCTGGTCCACCTCCTTGTAATGCGTGTAGACGAAGTCGACGGCCGCGCCGAGCGCGACGGTCTTGAGGAACTTCGAGTCCGAAACCCGGAAGCTGATGCCGTAGGCCGCCCGGATCCGTGAGAACTGCTGGTCGGTCTGGGTGATGAGGTTTTCCAGCGGGTCGGCGGGGTCGAAGAAGTCGTACACGTACTTGATCTGGAAGGGGCGGATGTAGGCGAGCGAGGCGGCCATCTCGACGTCGCCCTCGCCCATCCGGACGACCACGCCGGCGAAGGAGGGCGAGATGGGGGGGTCGAGGAGCCCCTGCTCAGCGTCGCCCCGGGTCGGCAGGGTGATCGTGTCGGTCAGCGACGAGAACTCGTACTGGGTGAAGCTCTGGTAGGTGACGGCGAACTGGGAGGTCTGCGTCGCGGTGCCCGCCGGATTGGTCCAGATGGCGACCGGGTCGTCGCCGAACGCGGTGTAGCTGCCGCCCATCGCCTTGGCGCGCGAGCCGACCTGGAAGTCCTGCGCGGCCGCCGTCGAAGCGAGCGCGAGGAGCACGACGGGGACGGCGAAGCTTCGGATCATGGACCCTCGCTGATCTTGATGGACTTGGGATCCTTCAGGCTGCCTTCGATGGTGAGCGCGGCGCCGTGGCGGAGCGGCGGAAGGACGAGCGGGTGGCTCCCCAGCTGCGGATGGAACAGCTCGAGGCCTCCTTCGACGATCTCCAGGTCCTTCCGCATGAAGGGGGTGAGCCGCTCCTCGGGCGGGAGGGCGTCGACCATCGGCCCGCGGAGCTCCGCGTAGGGGGAGACCTGCGCCGTAAGGGTGAGAGTGCCCCGGTAGGCGAGCATGCGGTCCGCCGTTCCCGTGGGCTTCTTCGAGAACGCGAGCCAGTCGCGGTAGCGCCGGATGCGCTCCGCAGACTCCAGCCACGCGCTGCGCGGGAGGTCCGCGAGCATCCGCTGGACGTCGTTGAACTCCCGGTCGACGAACTGGTCGATGCCCTTCTTCTGCTCGGGGAAGTCCCGCTCCATCCGGGCGAGGAGCGGTCCGGCCGCCGCGGCGTCGAAGGTCTCGGCCGAGAGCGCGGTCTGGAGGCGGGGAAAGAGCAGAGACCACTCTTTGAACCGGTCGCGGCCCTCGGGGGGCGGCGGCGGGAGGCGCGTCGAGCGGACGTAGAAGAAGCCCGCCGCGGCCGCGAGGACCAGGAAGGCGGCGGCCGCCGCGATCACGCCCGCCTTCTGGCGGACCTTCTTGACGAAGCGGTGGGTCGGGGTCTGCTTGCGCGCCTCGACGGGCTCGTTGGCAAGGAAGCGGTCGAGATCCGCCGCCAGGTCCTTGGCGGTCGGGTAGCGTCCTTCGCGGGGGCGGGCCATGGCGCGGGCGAGGACGGCCTCGAGTTCCCAGGGGGCGTCGGGGGCGGCCTGCCTCAGCGTGGGAGGCTCCGTGGTGAGGATCTGGACCAGGATGTCGGTCGCGCTCTCGCCCTCGAAGGGGCGCCTGCCGGAGACGAGGACGTAGAGCGTCGCGCCCAGGGCGTACACGTCGCTCCGGCGGTCGACCTGGCCGGCGTTCGCGGCGGCCTGCTCGGGCGGCATGAACGCGGGCGTGCCGAGGATCGCGCCGCTGACGGTGGCCGAGCCTTCGCCGCCCGCGAGCTTGGCAAGGCCGAAGTCCATGACGTAGACGCGGCCCTCGACGTCGATCATGATGTTGGCCGGCTTGATGTCCCGGTGGATGACGCCGCACTCGTGGGCGTAGTGCACGCCGAGGGCGGCGTCGCGCACCCAGCGGACGATCTCGCGGAGCGGGGGCTTGGGCTCCTTGACCATGTCGTCCGCGGTCTTGCCCTTGATGTACTGCATCGCGATGTAGTGGCGCCCTTCGGCCTCGGCGATCTCGTAGATCCCGGCGACGTTGGGATGGTTCAGGCTGCCGGCCCCCTGGGCCTCCAGGTAGAGCCGGCGGATCTCCTCCTCGCCGGTGGTGCGGGGAAACTTCAGCGCCACGGGGCGGTGGAGCACGGTGTCCCAGGCCTTCCACACCTCGCCCATGCCGCCCGTGCCGAGCTTGGAGATCAACACGTACTTCGCGAAGCGGCTCTTGGGGTCCTCCATCGCGTTGCGGACTTCCTCGGGCAGGGGTCCGCGGTAGGACTGCACGGTGGTGCTGCCCGCCTGCTTCTGGAAGCGGAGGATGCCCGAGCATTGCGAGCAGCGCGGCTTCTGGAGGGCCGCCTGGAGCGAGAGGGTCCGCGGCTCCCTGCACTCGCGGCAGACCATGACGACGTCGACGCGAAGGGCGGTCAGGTCAGGCTCGCTCCGGCGCTTCAGCGCGAGCTCGCTGAGGCGCTGCTCGGAGATGTAGCCCTTGGAGACGGCGACCGACTGGAGGGGCGCGGGGGCGGCCCCCGGGACCTTGCCGTGCCGCTCCTCCCAGTCGCGGAGGCATTCCTCGACCTGCTTGTTGCTCAGGACGCCCTGCTGGACGGCGAGCAGCAGCAACTCCAGATCGCGACTGCTGCTCTCGTCCATATGGGGACAAACCCTATTCCCTGGCCTGAAATCCGGGCGGTTCGGAAATAATGATAGCCGATGACGCCCTCCGGTGGGGGATGAAGCGGAAGCTGCGAGTGCAGGATAGAATGGCATCGGACGAAGGAGTGGATCCGGTGAAACGACCCCCGCCTCCGGCTTCAGCCTGGATCCTGGTGTTCCTGCTGGCCCTCGGCGCGGCGACCGGCGCCGGCGGGCTGCTGCCCCTGCTCCCCTGTCCCTACGCGTGGCACGCCCGGCCCTTCTCCCCCCACAAGCCCCAGGAGCCCGGCGAACCTGTCCAGAAGCTGCCGCCCTTCTTCTGCGGCTACTGCGGCCAGCGAAAGCGGGTGAGCCTCCTGACGCGCCTGGTCAAAGGTCCCGCCGAAGGTCTGGCTTGGAGCCGGCGTTAGGTCGCCCGGGCGATCTCCTCGATCGCGTCCGGATTCTCCACCGAGGCGACGTCGCCCACCGGCAGGTTGAGGAAGCGCCGGCGGATCGCGCCGCGCACGATCTTCGCCGAGCGCGTCTTCGGGAGCATCCGGACGAACTTGAGCGTCTCCGGCTTGAGCGTCTTGCCCAGGTGCTTCACCACCTGCTCGCGCAGCTCCTCGCGCAGCGCTTCCGACGGCGTTCCGCCCGGCTTGAGCACCACGAAGCAGGCGACCGCCTCGCCCTTCAGGTCGTGGGGCACGCCGACGGCCGCCGCTTCCGCGACGGCCGGATGGGCGATGAGCGCCGACTCGACCTCGGCCGGGCCGACCCGCTTCCCGGCGACCTTGATGGTGTCGTCGGAGCGGCCGTAGAGGAACCAATAGCCGTCCTCGTCGATCTTCGCCCAGTCGCCGTGGTACCAGACCCCGGGCCCGAACTTGGAGAAGTAGGTCTCGAGGTAGCGGTCCGGGTCCTTGAGGAACCCCTTCGTCATCGACGGCGCGGGCTTCTTACAGACCAGGTGACCGATGCCGCCGCGGATCGGCTTGCCGTCGTCGTCGAAGACGTCGACGTCCATGCCGAGCCCGGGGCCTCGCAGGGTGCAGGCCTTGAGCGGCGTGATGGGCAGGGGCGCCAGGTGGCTGCCGATGATCTCGGTGCCGCCCGAGATGTTGATGACGGGGCAGCGGCGCCCGCCGACGTGTTCGAAGTACCAGAGGTAGCTGTCCGGGTCCCAGGCTTCGCCCGTGGAGCCGAGGATGCGGAGCGACGAGAGGTCGTGCTTCGTGATCCAGTCGAGCGGGCTGCTCTTCAGCAGCCGGATGGCGGTGGGCGAGATGCCCAGGTGGGTCACGCGCTGCCGCTCCACGATCTCCCAGAGCCGGTCGGGATTCGGATAATTGGGCGCGCCTTCGAAGAGGACCAGCGTGGCGCCGAAGAAGGCGCAGCCGATCATCTCCCAGGGCCCCATCATCCACCCGATGTCGGTGACCCAGAAGAAGATGTCGTCGGGCTTGAGGTCGAAGTTGTAGCCGAGCTCCTTGATGATCTGGGCGAGCGCGCCCGCGTGGGTGTGCACCGTGCCCTTCGGCTTCCCGGTCGTCCCGGAGGTGTAGATGATGAGCGAGGTGTCCTCCGCCTCGAGCTCCGCCGTCGCGGCTTCGCCGGGCGCCGTCCCGACCGTGTCATGCCACCAGGCGTCGAGCGGTCCCATCGGGACCTCGATCCCCAGCCGGCGGAGGACGATCACCTTGCGGATCGTGGGACAGCCGCGGACCGCCAGGTCCGCCTCGGGCTTGAGCGGCGTCTTCTTGCCCCGGCGCGAGACGCCGTCGGCGGTGAAGAGCACCTTCGCATCGGAATCCTGGAGCCGCACGGCGAGCGCCGGCGCGCCGAAGGCGGAGAAGACCGGCACCGCGACGGCGCCGATCTTGAGGCAGCCGAAGAAGGCCGCGACGATCTCGGGCAGCATCGGCATGTAGATTCCGACCGCGTCGCCCTTCTTCACGCCGAGCGCGAGCAGCGTGTTCGCGACCCGGCAGACCTCGCGCTGAAGGTCCGCGTAGGTCCACTTCCGGACGGCGCCGTCGTCGCCCTCCCAAATCAGGGCCGGGCGGCTCCGGTCGCGCGGATCGAGGCAGTTGGAGACGATGTTGAGCCGGCCGCCGACGAACCAGCGCGTCCAGGGGAAGCCCTTCGAGGCGTCCTGGATCTGCGTGAAGGGGCGCGACCAGCGGACGCCGAGGTCCTCGAGCGCCGCGGTCCAGAACCAGGAGGTGTCCGCGGTGGAGCGGCGGACGAGCTCGTCGTAGGCGCGGATCGAGTGGCGGCGCATGAAGCGGGTGACGTTCGCCCGCTCGACGGTCTCGGGCGGAGGGGTCCAGAGGAGGTCGCTCACGCCGTCCTTCCTACTTGTCCCGGGGAGGGAAGGGGAAGAGCTGCTTCGAGCCCTTGCGGGGGTTGTTCAGGGTGAAGTGGGCGACGTAGGTCTGCTGGAAGCAGCCGCTGCCGTGGGTCTCGGAGCGGGTGATCTGGATCTGGTCGATCTTGCCCAGGTCCCGGCCCTTGTAGTTCTGGGCGGCGAAGTTCGCGATCTTCTCCATCTCCGCGTTCTGCGCGGAGGTGTCGAACTTGGAATTGATCCGGGTCAGGTAGGTGATGCGCATCTGGCTGGGGTTCTCCCGGAAGCTCACGCGGACGGCGACCTGCTCCAGCTTGAACTCGGCGGTGGTGGCCTCGGCGAGCTTGACCCAGTCGGCGGCCGGGATCTCCGTGAACTGCCCCAGGCTGAGCACCATCATGATGCTTAGGAAGAGGGCGGTGATGGCGCCCAGTACGATGATGATCCAGATGGACTTGCTCACCGCGCTAGTCCCATGTTCCTTTCATGGCCTGGGGCGGGATCAGGGCCTTCGTGCCGGGGGCGAAGTTCCCCGAGCCGTCGGTGATGCCCTTCTTCTTGAACCAGCCCAGGTGCATCTCGAGGACGTAGCGCGCCTGGCCTTTGGAGGGGGAGGTCGGCCAGGGACCCGCGCGGGGGTCGGCGGCGGTGGGCGTCTCGTTGACGTTGAGCAGCGTGCCGTCGGCGCTGAAGAAGGCGATGTCGAGCGGGATCAGGGTGTTCTTCATCCAGAAACCCCGCTCGTACTCGTCGGCGTAGGCGAAGAGCATGCCGTCGTCGGGCGACATCCGCGGACGGAACATGAGCCCGTGGTTGCGCTCGGCCTCGGTGAGGGCGAACTCGACGAACGCGGGAACCCCGTTGATGGTCATCGTCGTCAGCTCCTCCGGCTTCGCCGAGAGGATCTCGGGGGAGAGGGCGGCCTTGTCGCCGGCCTTGACGCCGAGCTTCTGGGGCAGGCCGGGCATGACGAGCAGGGCGTAGGCGGCGGGCGACTTCGGCATGATCCCCTCCTCGTCGTAGGTCTTGAGGGGCTGCAGGTCGACGATCGCGCCCGACTTGTCCAGGAAGAGGACGTCGAAGGCCGCGCGGGACTGCTCCGACTCGATTTTCATGAAGCGCTCGCGGGGCCAGGCGAGGAGGTAGCCCTGCGTCTCGTTGGGGGCGGCCAGGCGGGGCACCGCGTGGCGGCGGTCCTTCTCCAGCAGGACGAGCACGACGTCGAGCTTCCTGCCGCCGAGCGTGAGCGCGGCTGGCGAAGGCCCGCTCTGCGGGCTGATCGGGGTCTGGCGCCCGGCTCCGTCGCAGGCCGCCGCGCCGCAGGCCGCCAGGGACAGCAGGATGCCCGTGATCTTGCTCATGGGTTCAGTCCGAAAAAGCGGTTCTTCAGGAGCGTGTTGATCTTGATCGCGGTGTCGGGGATGCGGGACTTGTGCTTGTCGCTGACGCCCGCGCCGACCCAGCGCGCCCGCTCCGGGATCGCGGGGCTCTTCTCGTTGTCGTTGATCTCCATCGTGCTGCGCACGCGGACGTTGAAGCCCCCAAGGTCGCCCGGCAGGATCTCGACCTCGACCTTCGTCCGGTAGCCCTCGCGCCAGAGCGTCGACAGGCGCACGTCCCAGGACGTCTCGACGCGCTCGTTCGCGGCGTCGAACTCGGCGGTCTGGAACCCGTGCCGGAGGAGCAGCTCCTTCACGTTCCGGGCGAGCTCCTCGCGGGGCTTCCGGACCACCCCCGTCTCGTACCAGTTGCTCGTCCGGTCCGCCCCCATCGACCCGCCCAGGATGTCGCTGAGGCAGGAGGTCGAGAGCAGGGGCAGAAGCAGCCAGGCGAAGCGGGTCATGGAGGGATCTAGGATAGCAATTATCCGGGCGGCGGGGAATTCCTTAAAGTCCGGATCCGGAATTCGGGGTTCCTAGTCCTGACCGATCTCCACGAGCTCGAGGTTGAACTTGCGGAATTCGGCGTCGAGGAACTCCAGGCGCACGAGGCCCACGCCCGGCGCGTAGGTGCTGCGCGAGGTGAGGGAGACGGGGAGGCCGTTGCGGTCGACGGTGCTCGTGAAGTCCACGACCATGCAGTCGTTGTAGCTCCGGGCGTCGCCCTCGCGGCCCACGGTGACGGACTC
The DNA here is from genome assembly GCA_016200125.1 of Planctomycetota bacterium. The sequence continues at coordinate 593 of JACQFK010000272.1, read as the reverse complement.
GGTCAGCGACTTCACCGTCCGCTTGAACTCGCGCTGGCGCGACTGCCAGGTCCAGGATTCGCCGGCCTGCACGGGGAACTTGAGGAGCGGTTCGCGCTCCACGCTGGTCGTGGGCAGGAGGACCGTGTCCTTCTCGATCTCGACCAGGTAGGCCTTCGTCGTGGCGTAGTCCCGGTAGTTCTCCTGCACGGTGTTGTAGACGCGGACGGTGTCGCCCTCGCGGACGACGGCGTCGGTGCGGATCCGCTCGGTGAACTCGCCGTCGCCGCGGCGGTAGACGAGGAAGCGGCCGGTCTTGACGGGGAAGTACTGGGTCAGCTGCGTCGCCTGGGGCTTCGTCTGGGTCGTCGCGCGGGCGAGCGCCTTCTCGGCCCACTCGCGCTGCTCGGCCGGGAGGTCCTTCTCCAGGAAACGGCGGAGGGTCTGGGCGAGCTCCGGGCCGCCCACCTCGGCGTCGGCCTTCTGCCGGAAGGCGGCGAACTCGGCGTCCTCCAGGAGCTTCTTCATCTCGGCGTTCTCGGGATCGGCCGCCGACGCCTCGCGCGCCGCCGCCAGGGCCCCGGCCGCGTCGCCCTTCTCGAGGAGGGCCCGGG
>JACQFK010000271.1 GCA_016200125.1 Planctomycetota bacterium | reverse complement strand
GCGCCAGTCCGCGCCGCCGCCGTAGGTGGTGATCGTGCTGCGGCCGCCCGGATCGTTCGTCAGCGCGACGATGAGGCCGACCCGGCTGTCCTTCGAGTCGAACTTGTAGAAGAGGTCGAGCGCGTAGAAGGACTCGTCGTTGTGGGCGCTGCCCCCCTCGATCACCGCGGGGAGGGCGACCAGGTCGAGCGTGAAGATCGTCCGCGCCAGGCGGAGCCAGAGCCCGACCGGCTCCAGCTCCTCGGGGTCGCCCGCGTGGGCGCCGAGCGTGGCCGCCCCATCCGCCGCCGGGCTGAGGGCGTGGACGAAGCTCTGGGAGCGGCGGAGGTCGAAGGCCATCGAACTGTCGCGGCCCCGGAGGTCGAAGCCCCAACTTGTGATGCCGAGTTCCATGCTGAGCTCGGGCATTCCGAGCTCCTTGAAGAGAAGGCGCGCTTCGCGGACCTGGAGGGGCAGGGAGACCCCGCCCGTCCCGCCGGCATTGGCGGCGCCGAAGACGTTGACGACGCCCCCGTCGACGCGCTTGGTTCCCAGCTCGAAGACGGCCGAGACCTGGTCGGAGAGGTCGATGCTCGTCCGGAGGGCGATGAAGCCCTCGAAGGTGTTCTCGGACTCGGAATTCCCCGGGGAGGCCGTGCCGCTCACCCCGCCGGTGAAGGCGGTGATCTCCTGGCGGCGCCAGACGTAGTCGAGGTCGACCTCCCCCGTCACGGTGATCTTGACGGTCTCCTCCATCTTGGGATGGGTGGTGACCGCCTTGCCCTCCTGGGCCAGGGCCATGAGCGCCAGGATCAGATGCATGGCTTTCCTCCTGACTGCAGCAGCTTCTCCGCCCGCGCCAGATCGTCGGCGGTGGTGATCTTGAAGTTCGAGGGTGGACCGGGCACGATCACGACCTTCCCGCCCGCCCGCTCGACCAGCTGGACGTCGTCGGTGGCGTCGCGCCGACCGTTAACCTTGTAAGCATTCAGGAGGACGGCCCGCCGGAAGCCCTGGGGGGTCTGGGCATGCCAGACGCGGGCCCGGTCGGGGGTCGAAACGACGCGGCCGCGGGCGTCGGCGATCTTGATGGTGTCCACGGCGGGGTGGGAGAGGACGGCGGCGCCGTGGCGGGCGGCGGCCAGGGTCAGGGTGCGGATCGCCTCCCGGGTGACCAGGGGGCGGGCGGCGTCGTGGACGAGGACGATGGGCGAGGAGGTCGCCTCGAGGCCGATGCGGACGGAATCCTGCCGGCAGGCCCCGCCGGGGACCAGGGTGGTGACTTTCAGGGTTTCCAGCCGCTTCCCCAGCTGCCGGCGGATGCGGCCGACCCATTCCGGGGGCAGGACGACGGCGATCTCCCTGACGTAGGGCAGGGCGGCGAAGGTGCGGAGGGAGTGGAGGAAGAGGGGGGTGCCCGCCAGGGGGACGAGGGCCTTGGGGAGGCGGGAGCCCAAGCGGCGCCCTTCCCCGGCGGCGGCGAGGATGACTCCCGTGGGAGGGGGTTTCATCGCGGCACTATAGCAGAGCGGCACAACCATTGACTAGATTCTGCCCTTCCAGTATTCTCCGACCTTCGCATGAAACTAAAATTCTGGGGCGTCCGAGGCTCCATCCCCTGCCCGGGCGTCGGGACCGCGAAATACGGCGGAAACACCTCCTGCCTGCAGGTCCTGGGGGGGGAGGAAACCGTGATCCTGGACGCCGGGACGGGCATCCGGGAGCTGGGGCTCCAGCTCATGGCGCCGAAGAAGCCCGTGAGGGTCCACCTGCTGATCACGCACACGCATTGGGATCACATTCAAGGTTTTCCCTTCTTCACACCGATATACATCCCAGGAAATGAACTCTTCATTTACGGGCCGCGGGCTTTGGAGAAGTCGCTCGAAGAAGCGCTGATGTTCCAGATGCAATACAGCTATTTCCCGGTGCGCGGCGTGGAGCTGGCCGCTCGAGTGAAATTCACCGAGCTGGGCGAGGAGACCTTCAACATCGGCGACCTCGAGGTTTCGACGAAATCGATGAATCATCCGATCCGCGTGCTGGCCTTCAAGTTCAAGCAGAAGGGCCGCACCGCGATCTATACGGGCGACAACGAGCCCTACTACGACGTGCTCGCCGAGCGGGCGCGGACGCAGGACAGCGGCATCCACCGCCGCTCGGAGTTCATCAAGGAGTGCAACCAGCGCGTGGTGGACTTCTGCAAGGGCGCCGACCTGCTCGTGGCGGACTCGCAGTACACGGACCAGGAATACGAGACGAAGCGCGGGTGGGGCCACAGCTCCATCTCGCACGTGCTGAACCTGTCGCAGGAAAGCGCCGTCAAGAAGCTGGTGCTGTTCCATCATGAACCCACGCACGACGACAAGGAACTGGAGCGCATCGAGCGGCAGGCCCGGGGCCGGGCCGCCAAGATGAAGGGCAAGTTCAAAGTCCTCAGCGCGCGTGAAGGAATGGTGCTGGATGTGTAAAGAAATGGTTCTTGACATCCTGCCACACTTTGGTATCTTTAGCGCAGAAATCATACCAGTCGGTAGGAACGGAGAGTTCCGGGGGATGAGGCGCTTGAGAGAGGCGGGACTGTAAATCGTTCGTAAATAAGCGGATAGGGCTTATTTGCGTTTGTCGGGAGGGAGCGCTGGCACGATCCTTGCGTTACCGGGGTGCAGGGAGTCGTGCAGGCAATTCTTTCCGAGGTGTATGAGGGATCGGGTTTTTGTGTCGAAAGGAGAGATCATGGTTCGATTCGGAGTGACGGCAGCGGTGCTGGCCATGATGGCCGCGCCCCTGTTCGCGCAGGAATCCACGGAGCAGTTGAAAAAGGAGCTGGAGCAGCTCCGGGCCGAGGTCGATGGCCTGAAGGCGGTGAACTCCACGCGGGAGATTCCGTCCCAGGGCAAGATCGACGCGGACGCCATGGCGGCGGACGAGAGCCCCGTCATGACGCTGTTCAAGGGCTCCAAGCTGTCGGGCTACGTCGAGGCCGCGTTCGGCTTCAGCTTCAACCAGCTGAATACGAACCTCGGAACGCGGGGCGGCACCGGCAACAACCCGGTGCGCTTCTACGACAACAGCGACAACGCGTTCTACCTTCACTGTGTGCAGCTGCAGCTCGGGGGCCTGGCGACGAAGGACATGATCGTGGGCTACCACGTCGAGCTTCAG
>JACQFK010000270.1 GCA_016200125.1 Planctomycetota bacterium | reverse complement strand
TGTCGGGCGGCAACATCGACATCAAGCTGCTCGAGGGGCTGATCGAGCGGGCGATGCTCAAGGCCGGGCGCTACGCGCGGCTCTTCACTTCCTGCGAGGACCGCCCCGGCGGGCTGGCGGGCCTGCTCAAGTCCGTCGCCGAAGCCCGCGGGAATGTCATCGAGGTGATCCACAACCGGACGAGCGCGGCGGTGCCGATCGGCCAGACGGGGGTGGAGATCCTGATCGAGACGCGCGACCCGGCGCACATCGACGACCTGATCGCCCGCCTCAAGGCCGCGGGCTATCCGGTCCAGGTCATGGCCTGATCTACTTCGCCTCCGTGGCGTGGGGCGACATGCCGGACTTGGAGCAGACCTTCTTCAAGCCGCCGCCCACCTTGGGCCTGCAGGCAGCCTCGTGCTTGAATTCCGACTCGATCTCCGCGGTGGCGGCGCAGGAGTCGCACTTGTAGCTGATGCGTGCGCGATCCTCGGCATCGCCCATCTTGACGCAAAACTCGACCATGGCGGGCTTGGTCTCGCACTTCTTGCAGAGCTTGTTGGGGAGGACGTCTTCTTTGGCGAGCTCGCGGGCGCAAGAGACGCAGTAGGGGGCCTTGATGATCTTCTTCTGGTCGCAGGGCCCGGTCGCCTCGGCGGAGACCTTCTTCTCCTTCTTGGGGTTGCCCGCCTTGAAGGCGGCGAGCGCGCTGGCCATGCAGGTCGCCGGGGACTGCAGGAACTTCGTGCGGCAGGGAGAGGAGCAGAAGCCGACAACGTAGTTCGTGCCCTCGTAGTAGTATTGCGCCGTCCACCCGGGACGCGTCTCCCCCTGGCAGACCACGCAGGCGCGGCTGAAGGGCTTGTAGTCCTGGGCCGATCCGGCCAGGGAGATCGAAAGGATCGCGACGGCCGTCAGCAGATACCGGTGATGGGTCATCGTCCGTCTCCTTAAGCGGATTCCTTCAGGAATCGGACCCGCAGAGCTCGCCCTCTGCGTACTCCTTTGCGCGCGGGATGGAAATCTTGCGCAAAATCGACGAATGGACTACCCCTCTATGCCATCACAGAGCGGGTGCGAACTCAAGCTGAATCAGGCTATCACCACTTCAGCAACGTGACCAGGTCGTGCAGGTCGTCGGTCCAGAAGACCTCGCGCGTGCCGGAGTCCGGCGCCGCCCAGTGAAAGAGCTCCTGGTGCAGCCGCGCGCTGCGGGTCAGCAGGATCCACGTCGAGGTCTCGAGGACGTCGTCGTCCTCCGGAATCTGGGCGTGCTCCGAGAGCTTCAGGCCGAAGCGGCGGGCCAGGCCGCGCAGCACGGGCGCCAGGTCCAGGTAGGGATTGCTGACGTGCATCGCGATCACGCCGTCCGCGGCGAGATGCCGGAGATAGATCTCCATCGCCTCGACCGTCAGCAGGTGCGAGGGGATGGTCACGCCGCTGAAGGCGTCCAACGCCAGCACGTGAAAGCCCCGCGGAGCCTCGCGCTCCAGCGACAGCCGCGCGTCGCCCAGCACGACCTCCACCCGCGACGGGCTGTCCGCGAGAAACGTGAAGCGCGTCCGCGCCAGGCGCTCCGCTTCCGGGTTGATCTCGTAGAAGCGGACCGACTGCGAGGGCGTCTTGCCGAAGGCCGCCATCGTCCCGACGCCCAGGCCGACCACGCCGATCCGCAGGTCCTCGCGCGACTCGAAGAACTTGACAGCCCGGCCGACCCCCGAGGTCTCCCCGTAGTAGGTCGTCGGCTTTCGCCGCTTCTCCTTCGTAAGGTACTGCCGGCCGTGCAGGATGCGGCCGTTGTACATCTCGTTCGCGACCACCAGCTCGCTGGACCGCTTCCAGATCGACTCCTCGATGGTGATGACCCCGTAGAAGCTCCGCGAGGTTTCCAGGGCCCGGCGCTCCCCCGTCAAGAACGAGACGAGGTGCCCCAAACCGGCCGCCGCGATCAGGAACAGGACGGCGGCGACCCAGCGGCGGGCCCGGAGGCCCTGCCGATCGTGCCACGCAAAGAGCCCCCAGGCCATGACGTAGGCGATGCCCATCCCCAGCTTCCATTCGAAGAACGTGGCAAACAGCCGGGGCGCGACCAGGTTGACCAAGACTCCCCCCAGGGCCCCGCCGGCCGAGAGGGAGAGATAGTAAAACGTCAGATGCCGCGGCGCGGGCTTCAGCCGCGCCAGCTCGCCGTGACAGAGCATCGACAGGCCGAAGGTCGCGGCCAGGATGCTCAGGACCTGAAGGAGGGAGAACAGCGCGTCGTTGGTGCCCACCCGGTGGAAGACGCCCGTCGCGAAGACGAGGACGGCGGTGGCGACCGCATAGAGGCGCGGGCGGTAACTGCCCGGCCGGTCGAACGCGAGGATGAAGGAGAGCAGGTAGACGGCCAGGGGCATGACCCAGAAGAAGGGCATCACGACCACGTCCTCGCACATCTGGTTCGTCGAGGCCAGGAGCATCGCGGACGCGAAGGCCGGAAGCAGGATCCACAGCGCCCGGATCCGGCGCGGAACGGGGGCGGCGTCCGGGTTTCCGGCGGGAGCCGCTTCGGGCGTCGAGGGGGCCCGGAGCATGACCCAGGCTCCCGCCGCGAAGAGCGCGACAAAAACCCCGAAGGCCGACATCCAGAGGATCGAAAGCGTCCGCCGCCCGAAGAAGGGCTCGAAGAGGAAAGGGTAGCTGAGCAGCGCGAGCAGGGATCCCGCGTTCGAGAGCGCGTAGAGCCGGTACGGCGAGCGCCCCGGATAGAGGCGGCCGTACCAGGACTGCACGAGCGGCGCCGTGGACGAGAGGAGGAGATAGGGGGCGCCGATGCTGGCTCCGAGCAGGAGGAGGATCCTTCCGACCGGAGCCGTCGGATCCGCCGGCTTCCAGCTCTCGCGGGGGATGATCGGGAGCAGCGCCAGGGCCCCGATCATGAGCCCGAGATGGACGATGAAGCGGGGCCGGGGCGGAAGGTATCGGTCGCCGACGTGGGCATAGGCGTAGCCGGCGAAGAGGGCGGCCTGGAAGAAGAGGAGGCAGGCGGTCCAGACGGCGGCTCCCCCGCCGAACCAGGGGAGGATCCACCCGCTCATCAGGGGCTGGATCTGGAAGAGCAGGAAGGCGCCGAGAAAGGAACAGAACCCATAGAGCCGGGCCGGCCAGGGTCCGCTCAACGGCTACGGGCCGCCGCCGCCGGTGACTCTCGCCGCGGGCCCCCGGACCGTGGAGCGCACGTAATCGCGGTTCATCCGCGCGATCACCTCGATCGGGATCTCCTTGGGGCAGGCCTCGGTGCACTCGGCCGCGTTGGTGCAGTGGCCGAAGGCCTCGGCGTCCATCGTCTCGACCATCTTGAGCGCGCGCTCGAAGCGCTCGGGCTGACCCTGCGGAAGGAGGCCGAGGTGCGAGATCTTCGCGCCCGTGAAGAGCATCGCCGCGGCGTTCGGGCAGGAGGCGACGCAGGCGCCGCAGCCGATGCAGGCCGCCGCGTTCATCGCCTCGTCCGACACCGGCTTGGGCACGAGCATCGAGTTCGCCTCGGGGGCGCTGCCGGTGTTCGCGCTGATGAAGCCGCCCGCCTGGATGATCCGGTCGAAGGCCGTGCGGTCCACCACGAGGTCGCGGAGCACCGGGAAGGCCTTCGCGCGGAAGGGCTCGATGACGATCGTGTCGCCGTCCTTGAACGAGCGCATGTGGAGCTGGCAGGTGGTCGTCGCCTTCATGGGCCCGTGCGGCCGGCCGTTGATCATCAGGCCGCAGGTCCCGCAGATCCCCTCGCGGCAGTCGTGGTCGAAGGCCACCGGGTCCTTGCCCTCGGTGATCAGCTTCTCGTTGAGCACGTCGAGCATCTCGAGGAAGGACATGTGGCTGGAAATGTTCTGGACGGGGTAGGTCTCGAACTGCCCCGCCTCCTTCGCGCTCTTCTGCCGCCAGATCTTCAGCGTAAGGTTCATTACTTGTAGCTCCGCTGCGTCGGGTGGACGTAATCGAACGTGAGCGCCTCGACGTTCCGGACGGGCTTCTGCCCCTCGCCCTTGTACTCCCAGGCCGCCACGTGGGAGAACTTGTCGTCGTTGCGCTTGGCCTCGCCGTCGGACGTCGTGTGCTCCTCGCGGAAGTGGCCGCCGCAGGACTCGTCGCGCTCCAGCGCGTCCTGGCACATCAGCTCGCCGAACTCCAGGAAGTCGGCCACGCGGCCGGCCTTCTCGAGCGCGGTGTTCAGCTCCTCGTTGCCGCCGACGACGCTGACGTTCTTCCAGAACTCCTCGCGCAGGCCCTGGATCTTCTGGATCGCCGTCTGCAGCCCGCCGGCATTCCGCGCCATGCCGCAGTACTCCCAGCAGATCTTGCCCAGCTCGCGGTGGAAGGAGTCCACGGTCCGCTTCCCCTTGATCCCGAGGAGCTTCTTCACGCGGCCGTCGACGTCGCCTTCGGCCTTCTTGAACTCGGCGTGGTCGGCAGCGACCTTGTCGAGCTTCGTCGTCGCCAGGTAGTTCGCCAGCGTGGTGGGCAGGATGAAGTAGCCGTCCGCCAGGCCCTGCATGAGCGCGCTCGCGCCCAGCCGGTTGGCGCCGTGGTCGGAGAAATTCGCCTCGCCCCCCACGAAGACGCCGGGGATCGTGCTCATCAGATTGTAGTCCACCCAGAGGCCGCCCATCGTGTAGTGGACCGCCGGGTAGATCCGCATCGGGACCTGGTAGGGGTTTTCGTCGGTGATCCGCTGGTACATCTCGATCAGGTTGCCGTACTTCTCCTTGATCACCTGCTGTCCGAGCCGCTTGATGGAGTCGGCGAAATCGAGATAGACGCCCAGGCCGCTCCCGCCCACGCCGCGGCCCTCGTCGCAGACCGCCTTCGCGGCGCGCGACGCGACGTCGCGGGGGACCAGGTTGCCGAAGGCCGGGTAGCGGCGCTCGAGGAAGTAGTCGCGCTGGTCCTCGGGGATCTGCGCGGGCGGCCGCTTGTCGCCCTTCTCCTTCGGCACCCACATGCGGCCGTCGTTGCGGAGCGACTCCGACATCAGCGTCAGCTTCGACTGGTATTCTCCGGTCACGGGGATGCAGGTCGGGTGGATCTGCGTGTAGCAGGGGTTGCCCATCGCGGCGCCCTTCTTGTAGGCGCGCCAGATCGCCGTCGCGTTGCAGCCCTTCGCGTTGGTCGACAGGTAGAAGAGGTTGCCGTAGCCGCCGGTGGCGAGCACCACCGCGTCGCCCGCGTGGGACTCGATCTTCCCCGTCACCATGTTGCGCGCGACGATGCCGCGCGCGCGGCCGTCGACCACGATGAGGTCGAGCATCTCCGTGCGGGGGAATGACGGTGTCGTAGAAGAGGCGGAAGACGCTATCGCCGTCGTTGCGGTAGTTCTTGGCGGCGTTGATGCCGCCCTGGGCCGCGATGGAGTGGGCGCGGCGGGGGCTGTCCTGGTAGCAGAAGGTCTTCACGTTGTAGCCGAGCTCGCCGAGCGTCGCCGAGGCGGCGCCGCCCGCCAGGCCGGAGCCCACCACGATCACGGTGTGCTTCCGCCGGTTCGCCGGGTTGACCAGCTTGAGATCCTGCTTGTGGCGCTCCCAGGAGGTCTCGATGGGGCCGGTCGGGGCGTTCGATTTCAGTTCCATTCGCTTCTCACTTGACGATGCCGAACAGGACCGCCGCCGGGACCGCGATGAAGCCGCCGCAGATCGCGACGGCGCAGACGACCGCCAGGCTCCGGAGGGCGCACTCCCAGTTGGGCCGGTTCACGCCGACCGTCTGGAGCATGCTCCACACGCCGTGCGAGAGATGGAGCCCGATCGCCAGCATCGCCGCGATGTAGAGGCCGGCCGGCAGCGGGCGGCGGAAGTCGTCGACGGGGGTCTGGTAGACGTCGACGTGG
>JACQFK010000269.1 GCA_016200125.1 Planctomycetota bacterium | reverse complement strand
CGCCGCCGCCGTGCTCGTCACCATCGAGAAGGAGATCCACGGCTCGGCCAACTTCGCGCGCCACGCGATGAACGGCGCGCTCATCGGCATCGGCATCTGCAAGCCCTCGCTCCGCAGGAAGGCGATCGAAGCGGCGAAGCGCATCGGCAGGGTGGAGGTCGACCACGGCGAGACGAGCTGCAAGACCCCCGACGCCGTCGCCACCATCGGAAAGGCTTCCCAGCGGAAGCACTGCCCCTAGGAAACTCAGGAAAATCCCGACGCCCCCGGCCGTGAATCCCGCCGCCGGTCATGCTATGTTCAACGGCGATGGAATCCCCGACGGAGGACCTCGAGTTCCTGGATCGCGAGGGGTATCTCGAGGTGCGCGCCCTCGGCGCCTACTCGCTGGCCCGCATGAAGAGCCAGATGGAGCGGGCCGCCGCAGCTTGCGTTGAGCGGAAGGCCGGCCGCCTGCTCTTCGACATCACCGCCGTCCGGGAATACACCCCTTCCACCGCCGAACGCTTCCAGATCGGCTCTCACCTCGCGCAGCTGATCGGCACTCTCGCCCGCTTCGCCTGCCTCGCGAACAGGGACCAGATCGATCGTGAGAACTTCACTTCGCGCGTGGCCAGCAACCGCGGACGCCCTGCGCCCGTGTTCAACGACCGCCAGCAGGCCCTCGCCTGGATCCTGGAACCGCCGCCTCCGGCGCCGTAAGATACGGCCATGCGCTGGATCGCCTTGCTCGTCCTCCTTGCCTGCCAGGAAGCCGATCCCAACGCCCTCCTGCGGCAGCTCGGAGACAACGACCCGGCCGTCCGGGAGAAGGCGACGCGCGCCCTCCGGGCCTTGGGCGGCCGCGCGGTCCCCTTTCTCGAAAAGGCCCGGGAAAGCACGGATCCCGAACTCTGCGCCCGCGCCGCCGGACTGCTCGTCCTGTGCCACCGGGATCTCGCCCAGACCGAACTGGAACGGCAGCAGCGGCCGCGCAAGTTGGGCATCGTCACGATCGATGCTGCGGACGTCCCGCGAGCGGAGGTTCTCCGGGAACTGGAGAAACAAACCGGCGCCAAGTTCAAGGCGGCAGTCATCGATCTGGCCCATCGCGTGACGGTCAAGCTCGAGAACGCCCCGCTGGAACAGGTGCTCTCCGCCTGCGGGATGGAGACCGATCACTATTACCCGGGGGACATCACCCTCCGGGAACGAACCGTGGCCGGCCTGGATGCCTTCCAGGAGGCCGGACGGTTCAGATTCTCCTGGAAGCCCTGGGCCCCCAAGGGGGAGATCCTGGGGACGATTTTCCGGACGGACCTGCTCCAGACCTTCGACGGTGAGGTCGAATGGGACGTCGCCGGCATCAAGACCGATCACGATCTCAAGGTCGAAACCTGCACCCTCCACAGTCCGGGACTGGTCTACGTGGCGGGCGAGCGGCCGGCGAACCCGAAGGTCTCTCTCAAGGGCCTTCGCCGCTGGTACTGCGACACGCCGGTGACCTTCTCCAACCCGCAGGACGGCCAGGTCTGGTGGGCCGGCGACTATCAGATCAGCGTCCGCTGGCCTTCGATCCTGGTCCGCAGGGAAACGCCCGCTCTTGCGGCGACGATGGACAGGGTCCTGAATCCTCCCGACGTCACCTTCGAGGTGAAACCGGGTCGCGAAAAGCAGTCCCTCATGGGCATCGGGATCGGCGGCGGCGGAGGCGGTCGCTACGGCGGGCGCTTCAGCAACGAGGCCCCCGCCTGGTGCGGATGCCCTGGCAAGACCAATGACAAGCCTCGGGATCCGCCGCCGATGCGCCAGGAACGCGTCGTGACAATCGGTCACGACGCCGATCTCTACCGGATCGAGGACATCGCGAAGATCGTCCTGATCTTCCACAAGCCGGTCGAGGAACCGTTCATGCTGGAGTCGCCCCCGCTGAAGTAGGCGCTCTAGAAGAACCCCTGCCAGCGGCGGATGAACCACTCGCCCGCGAGGAAGAGCCAGAAGAGCACCAGGACCCAGGGCGAGTTCCAGACCTCCGTCGTCACCGACTGCTCGATCCGCACCGGACGGTGCTCCGCGCGGATCTTCGCGAGTAGTTCCGGCAGCCCCGCCAGGTCCGTCGACCGGCCGTGCGCCGTGGCCGCCACTCCCTTCAGCAGTTCCAGGTTCGCGTAGGCCGCCCGCAGTTCGCGCTCCTGCGCCTGCACCACGAACTCCAGCGCGTCCTGGCCGAGCGAGACCTTGTCCTTGTCCGCTGCGACCTCCACCCGGTAGCGCCCCGGCAGCGTCGGCACGAAGGATTCGCCGTAGCCGCCCGGCTCCGGATCCAGGCGCAGCGGCTGCTGCTTCCCGTCCGGGCCCTCCACCGTCGTCCGCAGGTTCGCCCCCTCGACCGGCTCGCGCGAGCCGTCCGTCACCTCCGCGCGCAGCCGCAGCGACTCGCCCGGCTCGAAGACCGGCTTCGGCAGCTTGAGGCGCACCTGTCCCTCGCCCCGGCCCTCCCGGTGGCCCAGCCAGAGCACCAGCTGGCGCCAGAAGCGCTTGTGCAGGTCCTCCCGGCCGCCTGCCGACCGCCACCAGCGCCAGGTCGTGTCCGCCAGGAAGGCCATCGAGCGGCCCGCGCCGTAGTCCTGCGCCACCAGCATCGCCGACCCCGAGGGGCCCCGCGCCAGCACCGACTCGCCGCGCTTCTTCTCCAGCGCCACCGAGTAGCCCTTCATCCGCGGCAGCGACGCCCAGAGCTCCTTGTTCCGCGACGGATCGGGATGCAGGCGCATCACCGTGCTCGCCACCCCCGCCTCCGTCGGCTCCAGCGTGTAGAGCTCCTCCGTCTTCTGCTCCTTCGTCTCCACCCGCACCGGCAGCAGGTCCGCGACCGGCGTCCCCGCGTAGCCGCCCGAGCCGAAGTTGTCGAAGCCGCCGATCATCACGAAGCCCAGCCCCTTCCGCACCGCTTCCTCGAGCGAGGACCGCTGGCCCTCCGCGAGCGACGACGCGGGCAGGTCGCCCAGGATCACCACGTCGTACTTCAGCCAGCCTCCCACGTCCCGCGGCAGCGCCTCCTGCCCGGGCTCCGGCGTCAGCGTCAGCACCGTCGAGAGCTTGAGGTCGCTGAATCGCGACAGCGAGCGCCGGATGTACTTGAACTCGTCGCGGATCTGGCCCTCGATGTAGAGCACTTCCATGACCTTCTTCCGCACCCGGATCGGCAGGAAGCTCGTCTGGTCGGGCGCGACGTCCTCGCCCTTCAGCGGCCGCGCCGTGAACGACAGAAGATGGTTCCCCTCCTCCGCGAACTGGTGGCTGAACGGGAAGCTCAGGATCTGGACCACGTCCCGGATCTGCAGCTGCAGGGTCGACACCGGCGCGCCGTCCACCATGAGGTCGACGACCAGCTCCTGGCCCAGGCCGCCCACCGCGTGGAACTCCGCCGACACCTCGAACTGCCGGCCCGTCATCACCTCCTCGGGGCCGCGCGCCGCCCGGGCCGTCACGCGGGTCGCCGACGAGGAGCCCGCCGGCTTGCCCACCGAGACCGTGTGAACCTTGACGCCCTTCGCGTCGACCGCGCGCGCCACGCTCTGGGGGTCTCGGCCGCCGTTGTTCTGCCCGTCCGAGATGACGATCACATGCTCCAGCGCGCCCCGATCTGCGTCCGCTCGTCCGCCGGCTCGAACGAAAGGTCGCGGAACTCGCGGAGCTCCGACCCGAAGCGCAGCGTCGAGATCCGGTACACGCGGCCGAGGTCCTTGAGCGCGCCCTGCGACTTCGACCAGGCGTCGCGGACCGCCTCCATCCTCGTGCGCGTCCCCTCGTCGCGGACCGTCATGCTGCGCGACCCGTCGACCAGCACCGCGATCCGGTTCTCCACGGACGACCCTTCCCGCCCCTCCAGCGTCGGCCGGGCGAGGAGGAAGAGCAGGATCAGGAGGACGCCGAGCCGCAGCGCCAGCAGCCCGCGCCGCGTCATCGCCGGGATGTCGCGCCGCGGCTTCCGGTAGGAGAAGAAGAGCGCGGCGGCGAGGAGCGTGCCGAGCAGCGCGATCGCGGGCCAGGGCAGGGCGGTGTTCCAGATGAGGTTCATACGCGGTTGGCGTACACCGCCTCTCCCAGGAAGACCAGGAACAGGAACGTGATCAGCCAGGGATAGAGATCGAAGCTGCCCCCCTGCTGCTCCACCCGCCGTTCGAGGGCGGCGAGGGTCGGCCCCATCCGCACGTAGGCCTCCGACGGGAAGCCGGCGCGCAGGTCCGCGGCGGCGATCCGCTCCCGCTTCGATTCGCGGCCGTCCACGTTGACCGCGAAGCCGCCCGCGAGCGCGTTGTCGATCGTGACCACGACGTGGCCCTGGCGCAGCGCCCGCTCCATCGTGAGCTCGCGCTGCTCCGCGTCGACGGAGATCTCCTCCGTCTTCCCGCCCGGCCAGGCCACGCGCGCCTTCGTTCCGTGCTTCCGCGGCAGGGGCAGGCTGAGCGATTCGCCGACGGTCGCCGCGACCGGCGCCCCCGTGCGCCCCGTGGCGTAGCGGACCAGCAGGTGCATCAGCGGGACGTAGGGCGCACCGTAGGTCGGCAGGTCGTTCCAGGACGGATCGGCGCTCGAGGCGAAGATCAGGACGCGGCCGCTGCCGAGCTCGCGCTCGACCAGCGCGGGCGACGAGCCCTTGAAGCGGGCCAGCACCCGGGCCGCCGCCTCCTGGACGATCTCGAGCACCAGGTAGCTGCGGAAGTACTTCATCGACAGGTCGCCGTTCATCCCGCCCGCGAAGGGCGCGAAGACCGCGTGCGCGGGGTCGCTGACCTCGAGCGACGTCTTCTCCGGCTCCGTCCGCTTCTCGCGGACCGCGATCGGGAGCAGCCCCTGGCTGGCCGCCGGCGTGTAGCCCGCCGGGTCGACCTCCTCGCCCGCGAAGATGATCAGGCCGCCGCCGCCCCGCACGAACTCGCGCAGCTTCTGCCAGGAGGCCGCCGAGAGCGAGCGGACGTTCGACAGGATGACGAGATCGGTCTGCGACAGGTCGAGGTTCTCGAGCTCCACGGGATGCACGGGCTCGATCGTCACCGGGGCGCGCTTGGAGAGCCCGTCGGGCGACAGCGCCTGCTTCAGGAAGAGGTCGCCCTTCCCGTCGCCCGTCAGCAGCGCGCGGACCGCATCGCGCACCCAGAGGGTGAAGAACCGCTCGTCGTCCATCGGCAGCGGGTCGGCCTCCGCGAAGCGCAGCGAGCCCTGGAGCAGCCCGCCCGCTTCCGGCGCGTAGCTGAAGGTGAGCGTCGACACCTTGTAGCGGTCGAGCTTCACCCGCTTCGAATCGACCCGCTTGCCGCCGATCACGAGGTCGACGCCCCGCTCCATCGGCTCGTCGCCCCCCCGCATCAGGGCCTGGATCTGCACCGGCACGTTGACGCGCGCCTGGCCCGACACCTCGACGCTGACGGCCTGGAGCACCGCGTTCCGGTCGCGCGACTCGCCGACGTCGATGAGGTAGAGCGCCGTCTCCGGAGGGAGCTTGACCGACTCCTTCGCGAGGCCCTCCAAGGAGACCTTGGTGAGGTCGGTGAAGAGGAGGATCTCGCGGGCGCCGGTCTTGATGCCCTCCAGCATCCGCGCGGCGCGGGTCAGGGCGGGGACGCACTGCGCGGCGCGGCCGCAGGGCGCCCATTCGCGGATCTGCTTCCGGACCCGCTCCAGGTCGCCGTTCAGCGCGCCCGGATCCTCGGAGAGCGGATAGAAGGACACGCGGCTCTCCTCGTTGAGCGTGTCCAGGTACTTGAGCGACTCCTCCCGCGCGCGCTCCCAGAGGGTCCGCTCGCCCTCGCGGTAGCTCATGCTGAGGGTGTCGTCGAGCGCCAGGACCGCGGTCGACTGGACCTTGCGGGCGATGTTGAAGTACTTGCTGCGGAAGTGGGGCCGCGCCAGCAGCAGCGCCATGAGCGCGAGCATCGCGACCCGGAGCAGGAGGAGCAGCAGCTCGCGCAGGCGGTACTTGATGGACTGCTGGGCGAGCGACTGCTCGATAAAGCGGAGCGCGGTGAAGGGGACCTTCTTGGCGCGGGTGCGGTTGATGAGATGGAGCAGCAGCGGCAGCGGCGCCGCCAGCAGGCCCCACAGGAACATCGGATGCGTGAAGAACAGGTCCATGATTCAGGGCGACTCTGCCATGAGTCTTTCTTTGTGCCTTGGTGTCTTTGTGTTTCTCTTCTTCATCTCAGCAGGGTCCAGCGGCAGCCGGTCTCCGCCGGCACGCCCCAGAAGATCCCCTCCGGTCCCAGCGCCACCGAGGCGAAGGACTTCCCGAAGGGGAAGAACTTCCCCCCAGGGCGCGGCGCGGGGGGCTGGCCGTCGGACTTCACCTGGTCGCGGACCACGCCGCCCGCCAGGTCGAGGATCGACACCGCGCTCGCGCTTCCCACGACGAGCCACTTCCCCTTCGCCGCCAGGCTCGTCGCGCCGATCCGCATGTCCTTGTCGCGCGAGAAGGGCTGGTTGAGGTCGGGCGCGGCGGCCCACTCCCTCTTCCCCGACTTCGCGCCGTAGGAAAGGATCTGGTCGGCCGTCGCAACCACGACGCGGTCCGGCGCCGCGAGCAGGCCCTCGATGGGCGCCGCGAGATTCAGCTTCCAGCGGAGCTTGCCGTCCCAGAGGTCGTGGCAGGCGACCACGCCCGCCGGATCGCCGAAGCAGGCCGTCCCGTAGCCCGCCTCCAGGATCACGCGGCCCTTGAGGTACCCGGGATAGGTGGCGTCGACCATCTTCCACGCGAGCTTGCCCGTGGCGATGTCGTAGGCGTAGAGGCAGCCGGGATCGCCCGCGGGCTGGACCACCACCCGCTGGCCCTCGGCGGCGAGGCGCGAGTAGAAGAGCCCGCCGCCGCTCATCCCCGAGCGGTCGGTCATGACTCCCGTCGCGCTCGACCCGGGACGCACGCTCCAGAGCAGCTTCCCCGTCTTGTCGTCGCGCGCGCTGACGCGGCCCTTGGTCTCGCAGGTCAGCACCCGGCTCCCCTCGATCACGACCTGGCTGAACACGCCGTCGGCGTCGGGGCTCGCCGTGGTCCAGAGCGGCGCGCCCGTGACGGCGTCGAGGACCCGCAGCGTCTTGCCGCCGACCGCGGCGATCGCGTCCTTCACCGCGAGGAGCGGGTCCATGGGAAGCACGGTGAGGTTGTTGGTGGGCTGGAGGAAGAAGGAGAAGTCCTCCGTCTTCGCCTGCCAGACGGACCCGCCCGTCGAGGCGTCGAAGCACTCGAGGACGCCCTGCAGGTCAAGCAGGAAGATCCGGCCCCGGTCGATCGCCGGGCGCAGCGCGTCGAAGAGGGGCCCCGGGGGCTTCGGCGCGCCCGCGACGAGCGCGGGGCTCTCCCAGATCTTCTGGAGCGGCGAGGAGAAGGTCCCGTTCCGCTCCCAGGATTCCTTGAGCTCCTTGTGCCGCGCCTCGGCGCGCTCCTTGATCGACCCGAGCCGCGCGGGATCCTTGGCGACGTCCGTCAGCATCTTCTGGTAGATCCCGAGCGAGCGCCGGTCCTCGCCCATGAGGAGCAGGGAGCGGGCGAGCAGGTCCCAGGCGTCGAAGTAGGTGTCGGCGTCCGCCTGGTCGAGGAACTCGGGGCGGACCTTGTCGAGCGCGAGGATCGCCTCCCTGAAGCGCTTCTGGTCGAAATGGACCTTCGCGGCGCGGATCCAGGGCCAGCAGCACCGCCGCGGTCCGCACCAGCACCCGGGCGAGCGACGGCGGCCCGTCGACGTAGGCCCGAGCCTCCGCGAAGGACTTCAGCGCGACCTCGAAGTCGGTGGCGGACTCGCCCTGCCTCATGAGCCGGACGAAGAGGCGCGACTTGACCTCGGTGACCAGCTCCCGCAGCGCGGCGGTCTCGGGCTTCTTCAGCGCGAACTTGAGCGCCGAGCGGTACTCCTCCATCTCCAGGCCATTCTGGCCCTCGGAGCCGAGGAGGTCGCCCAGCTGGAAGCGGGCCTGCGGCGACTCCGGATCGCGGCGCACGGCGTCCCGCAGGGCGGCCAGCTCCTGCGTCTTCCCGTGGAAGGAATAGAGCTGGCCGTCGGAGCGGACCACGTAGAGCCAGC
The DNA here is from genome assembly GCA_016200125.1 of Planctomycetota bacterium. The sequence goes on along the minus strand of JACQFK010000269.1, from coordinate 1,344 downwards.
CCTCGCAGATCACCGGAGCGGAGGTCTGCGCGGGGATGGGCCGCCCCCACATGTCGAGCCCGACCGTCCGCAGGCCGTTGAGCACGCGGCCGAGCGACTCCCAGGGATACTCCCAGAGCGTCATGCCCGTCTTGCGGTCGAGCGCCTCGAGCCGCGACGACTCGCCCCCCTGCTCCTCGCTGCTCGAGAGGTAGATCCGGGAGCCGGCGACCGTCATGCGGGACTGGACGACGCCCGGCGGCGGCAGGCCCTGGCCGTTCGGCGGCTGGTACCCTTTCGCCTCGCGGCGCCAGGCCTTCGCGCCGGACTTGAGCGCGTAGGCGCCGAGCGCCTTGTTGACCAGGGCGTAGACGTTCTGGTCGTCGCAGGCGAGCTGGCTCTCGGTCACCAGCGCGTCGCCCGCGAGGTCCCAGCGCAGCCGGCCCGTCCGGAGGTCGAGGGCCGACAGCTTGCCGTCCGCGACCGCCAGGATGAGCAGGAGGTCGCCCGCGATGGCCGCGCGGGCCACGCCGTCGGAGATCATCGTGAAGTACGAGGCCCAGGGGCCGGTGGGCGGGCTGTTCTTCAGCGGGATCTTCACCTCCCAGAGGTCGCGCCCCGAGAGCGTGTCGATCGCGCGGATCGAGTCGCCGTAGGCATGGACGAGGATGCCGTCGGATTCGAGGACCGCGCGGTCCAGGCGGACCGGGAAGTTGCCGAGGGCGGCGCCCGACTCGACCGCCAGCGGCAGCGCGGCGCTCTGCACGTCCGCCTGCCACTCCATCCGGCCCGTCCGCAGCGCGAAGGAGCGGAGCTTGTCGCCCTCGCGGACGATGAAGCACTGCCGCGTCGCGGAAAGGATCTCCATGTGCTCCAGCGGCCCCTGGTCGCCGCGGGCCGCCTTCGCCCGGGCCTTGCCCGAAGGGCCGCCGTCGGCGCGGGGCACGTCGGTCATGCGGCTCCAGAGGCTCGCGCCGGTCGCCGCGTCGAAGGCGCGGATCTCGTTGTCGCTGTCGATGCCGCCGATGACGCCCTGGGAGACGCCCAGCTTCCCCTCCAGCCCCCAGGTGAGGCCGTGGATCGTGGTGTTGGTCCGGGTCTTCATCCGCTGCACGTGGAGGGGCGCGCTCCAGCGGACGATGCCGGACGTGGCGTCGAGCGCGACGAGGTTGTCCTCCTTGGCGAGGTAGACCAGGCCGCCGCCGGCGTAGACCGGCGGCAGCGTGATCAGGGAGCCGCCCGCCGCGCCGGCCGCCGGGTAGCGCCACTTCTGGATCAGCGGCGGGACCAGCTCCGCCAGCGCCGAGGACGAGTTGCGGGCGTCCTTGCCCAGGAGCCCCCAGACGGCGCCGGGGCCCACGCCGT
>JACQFK010000268.1 GCA_016200125.1 Planctomycetota bacterium | reverse complement strand
GCGATCTCCCCGAGCGCCACCGGCTGATCGTCCAGTACCGCTACAAGGACCTGCTCAGCTTCGAGGCGATCGCCGGCCGCCTCCAGTCCACCGTGAACTCGATCCAGGTGATGCTGACGAAGATCCGCAAGGCCCTCCGCCGCTGCGCGGAGGCCAAGCTGGCGCCGGGGGCCTAGATGACGACCGATGAATTCGAGGACCTGGTCTACAAGTACCTGGACGGGCAGACCACGCCCGCCGAGGCCGCGGAGCTCAATCGCCAGCTCAAGGCCGATCCCGCCCTCGCCGACTTCTTCGTCCGGATCACCAAGAACGAGGCCTGGGTCCAGGCCCACCACGCCGTCGAAAGCCCCTTCGACGAGAAGCGGCCGGCCCCGCGGGTCCGGCGGCCCCTGCCCCCCCGCCGCCGCGCGCCGGCCTTCCTCCCCTTCGCGATCGCCGCCGCGCTGCTGCTGGGCTTCCTCGCGATCCTGTACTTCGCCTCCTCGACGGCCGAGGCCCCCGGGCCGGTCGTCCAGAAGAAGCCGCCGCGGCCCGACCCGCGCGTGGAGATGGTCCAGATCCAGGAGGAGAGCCGGCAGGCGCAGAAGCGGCTCGCCGAGGTGCAGGCCCCTAAGCCCGAGCAGCCGAAGCAGAAGGTCGAGGAGGAGCGCCGCCAGGCGGTGGCGGAGCTGCAGCGCATCGAGGAGCGGCGCAAGGAGGTCGAGCAGGTGATCGAGCGGACCGCGCCCGAGCCTCCGCGCCCGGCCACCGCGGTCGCCGTCGCGACGGTCCAGCGCGCGGAGGGCAGCCAGGTCCTCCTCCCGGGCCAGGAGGTCTCGAACGCCGCGACGATCGTCTATCCCGACGGCACGAAGGTCGAGCTGGGCTCCGAAACGACGGTCCGCGACGTCCCCGGCAAAGGCAAGGGGCTCTTCGTCGCGAAGGGAGCGATCACGGCGGAGGTCGTGAAGCAGGAGCAGCCCATGGTCTTCGCGACGCCGCAGGGCGAGGCGCGCGTCCTGGGGACCCAGCTGTCGCTCCTGGTCGCCGACTCGACCCGGCTGGACGTCAAGGAGGGCAAGGTCCGCTTCACGAAGCCCGACGGCAAGTCGATCGACGTGACGGCCGACCACTACACGGTCGCCGCCCCGGGCGCCGAGCTCAAGCTGCTCTCGAGCCGCGTCGCCCTCCAGACCTTCGCCGCGCAGCCCGTCTTCGCCTCGGCCTTCGACGCGCCCTGGGGCAAGCCGGCGAAGTGGGCCGGCCTCACGGGCGCGCTGCAGGGGTCGCGGAGCGACCTGGGCTCCTCGGCGCGCGTGCTGGTCGTCCCCGTGCCGCCCCACACGACGGTCGAGCTCTCGGCGCGGATGCGCTGCCCGAAGGCCGCGGGCGGCTTCTGGATGGAGCTGGCGGCCCGTCCGGGCGAGCACACGGCGGAGGATTTCGACACGAACTCGGCGGCCTGGACGCTGGTGAAGAAGTTCGACTCCTACTCCGGCCCGAACGGCAACGCCAACGTGTGGAGCAAGTACTCGAAGCAGATCCCCACCGGGACGGCGACGAAGCTCACGATCGGCTTCAAGCTCGGCTCCACCGCGGCGGGCGACTACAGCGCGGCCTGGGACAGCGTCCGGATCACCTACTAGGCGATCGTGTCCTGGTTCTTCTGCTTGCCCTTGATCTTCCTCAGGTAGCAGTGGGCGTTCCCGTTGATGATCCCCTGGCTCTTCGCGACGTTCATGAAGGCCGAGGCCAGCAGCGGCGACTCGCGCCATTCGGGCAGCGAGGTCTTGTCCTCCTCCCGCTTCTGGCAGTAGAGGGCATGGTCGAACTCCGCATCCTCGTGGACCTTCCCGTCGTGGATGTGCACGGTGGGGAAGAAGACCTTCGACGCATCGGCCCGCGGGAACTCGAAGGCCATCGGATGGATCGTCGTGGCCCCTTCCCTGAGCTTGAAGACGGCGAAGCCGTACTCCTTGTAGGCGGGCAGCGATTCCCAGGTCTGGTCCGGCAGGCGGAAGCGGGGATCCAGCCGGCCGAAATCCTTGATCGCGGGGACGAAGGAGGCCTCGAAGTCGCCCACCTGGACGACCACCAGGGGCTCCGCCTTCTCCGCGGCGGCGGCGGGGGCGGCCCTCACGGCGCCGACGAGCGAGCGGGGCTTCGGCTCCGGGAAGCCCTGCTTGAGGTCGGGGAAGAACTCGGGGTAGCCTTTGAGGTCGACGAATCGGACCGCGTCGTCCGGCGATCCCGGCGGCACCGGCAGCGGCAGGATCATGGCGACCTGGGTCTTCGCCGCGATGGTCATGGAGTAGACGAGCAGCTGCCGCCCCTTCTCCACGCTGCGGGCGAAGATGCTCGTATCGGCGACGCGCTCGACGGGTCCCGAGAAGCAGCACATGGGGGATCCCTCCTCCAGGAACTTCGACGCAGCGGAACGGCGAACCTCACGAAGATTACTTGGCCGGGCTCTTCCCGCAGCTCCCGATCAGGTCGCGGAGCGCGCCGACCTTGGCCTCCGCGAGCTTGCCGGGCAGCGCGTCGAGGATGTTCGTGCAGGTCTGGGCGTTGCTGAAGTTGCCCGTGCCGACCTGCACCGCGGAGGCGCCCGCGACCATGAACTCCAGGACGTCGTCGGCGCTGGTGATCCCGCCGATGCCGATCACCGGGACGCCGGGCAGCGCGGAGCAGATCTCCCACACGAAGCGCAGCGCGACGGGCTTGATCGCCGGGCCCGAAAGGCCGCCCGTGGTCCCGCCGATCACCGGCGCCCGCTTCTTCCAGTCGATGGCCATCCCCTTGACCGTGTTGATCGCGGAGAGGCCGTCGGCGCCGCCCGCCATCGCCGCCTTCGCGATCGGCACGATGTTCGTGACGTTCGGCGTCAGCTTCGCGAAGACCGGGCGCGAGGTGGCCTGCTTCGCCAGGCGGCAGACCTTCTCGGTGGCCGCCGGGTCGACCGCGTGGTCCGTCCCGTGGGACACGTTCGGGCAGGAGATGTTGAGCTCGAAGGCGTCCACCCGGGGGAGCTTGTCGATCGCGGCGACGAGCTCGCCGTACTCCTCGATCGTCTGCCCGGAGACGCTGATGATCAGCGCGCAGCGGTAGTCCTTGATCTCCGGATAGCGCTTCTTGATCCAGCCCTCGAGGCCGTAGCCCTCCAGGCCGATGGAGTTGAGCATGCCGCTGGCGGTCTCGAAGACCCGGGGGTAGGCGTTCCCCTTCCGCGGGAGCTTGGTGACGGTCTTCTCGACGAAGGCGCCCAGCCGGTGGACGTCAAGGACGCGGTCCATGATCCCGCCCGAGGTCCCCGACGCCACCATCATGGGGTTCGCCAGCTTGAGCGGGCCCAGCGTCACCGACAGGTCTGCGGTCATGGACGATCCAGAGCAGGGAGAGGACGGCGATCCCGCAGGTCAGCATCATGTCGGCGAGATTGAAGTTCGGGACCCCCGGCACGACGATGAAGTCCCGCACGTAGCCCAGGAGCGCCCGGTCCCAGGCGTTGCCGAGCGTGCCCGCGACCAGGAAGGCCCCGCAGACCGTCTCGCTGCGCGGCGCCTTCGCCTGCCGGAGGAAGAAGAACGAGAGCAGCGGCACGGCGGCCAGCGACACCGCCTGCCAGGCGGCCGAGGGGAAGAGCCCCCAGGCGATCCCCCGGTTCGTGGCGAGCTGGATCCAGAGAAGATGGGGGATGAGCGTCAGGGTCTCGCCGTAGGAGCAGCGCGAGAAGACGAACGACTTGGCCGCGACGTCGAGGGTCGCCCCGGCCAGGGCGATGGCGAGGAAGAGGGGCCATCGGCGGCTCACTTCCCTTCAACGACCGGACCGGGCCCCGCGACGGGCTTACCCTCCAAAGCGCCCCCCGGCGAAGGCGCGGAGGAGGGTCCGGCCGGCAGGGAGGGCTCCGCCCGGGCGGGCTCCTCCGGGCTCTTCTTCTTCTCGTCGAAGAACATCATCTCGATCGTGAGGAGCAGGACGCCGACGCAGATGAAGGCGTCGGCCAGGTTGAAGAGCGGCCAGACCTTCTCCCCGCCCGAGGCGGGCCGGTAGAAGAACTTGATGAAGTCGCGCACCTCGTGGATCCGCACGCCGTCGATCTGGGCGAACACGCGGTCGTACATGTTCCCGATCGTCCCGGCGAGGATCATGCCGAGCGAGATCGTGAGGATCCACTTCGGCTTCCGGACGGTGTAGAAGATCGCCAGGATGACCGGCACGGCGACGATCGAGATGACCTGCCAGACGGTCTTCCCCTTCGCGCCCATCCCGAACACCACGCCGGGGTTCGTGGTCCGTCCGAAGCTGAAGTAGCCATCGACGACGCTGACCTCCTGGAAGCGCTGGATGTGCTCGAAGGCGAGGTGCTGGGTGAGCAGGTCGAGCCCCGCCCCCGCGAGGGCGACGGCGAAGAAGAGGATCGAGTGCCGAAGGATCACGGACGCGATTATATAAAAAATCCGAAATCCGAAATCCGAAATCCGAAATCCGATGTCAGCGGGGGAGGCGGGAGGGAGGGCGCCCTGCCTGGGTACTGCTAAACGCCTTATTCCTTCTTCTTGCAATTGACGCAGAGGCGGGCGTAGGGGATGGCCTTGCGGCGCTCCTTCGGGAGCTTCTTGCGGCAGGTTTCGCAG
>JACQFK010000262.1 GCA_016200125.1 Planctomycetota bacterium | reverse complement strand
CCGGCGCGGGCGCGGGCGCCCGGGCTTCGGCCGGCACCAGGGCCGCCCCCGCGAGGGCCGCGCCCGACTTCAGGAATCCGCGACGATTGGTCCGCATAGCCGTTCCTCCCTACTTCTGAACACCCTCCCGGAGGGGATGGAGTTCCACCTTGCGGAAAAAGATCTCCGACCCCTCGCACTGCAGGAGGATCCGGCCCGACCGCGGCGTCGCCTCGGTCACCTCGTTCACCCGCGTCCCGTTCACCGTCACCGCGATGCGGCCGCCGTCGCAGACGCACTCGATCCGGGTCCACTCGCCGACGGGACTCTCCACATCCTTCGCGCCGCGGAAATCCAGGGTGTCCTTCCACGCCGGATCGATGCCCCACCAGTTCAGGCGGCCGCGCTCCATCGTCAGCGCGTCGCCGTCCTTCTTCCAGGTCGGCCAGCCCTCCGGGTCCCGTCCCGGCGCGATCTGCGCCGTGAAGCGCATCGGGATCGGCTTGCCCGCCTCGTCCTTGCCCCGGATCAGCATGAGATCCCCCACGCGGCCCTGCATGACCTGGCACTCAACCGCGCAGCGGAAGGCGCCGGCTCCGTCGTAGCTGTTGCCGTCGGGCCCCGTGGCGTGGAGGAAGAGGCCCGAGTCGCGGGCGTTTTGCTCCCGCCCCCGCCAGTTCTTCTTCCCCCACTTGAACTCGGCGACGAGGCGGTAGTCCTGGTAGCTCTTTTCGGTCGCGAGGTAGCCGAAGCCGTCGCCCGAGATGCGGATCGCGCCGTCCCGGACGCAGTAGACGCCGCGCGGGTCCTCGCGCTTCGTGTCGCCGAGCCAGGTCGTCCAGCCCGAGAGGTCCTTGCCGTTGAACAGCGCCACGGGGTCCTGGACCGCCAGCGCCGCGACCATCCAGAGCATAATCACGACCAAAATCCTCCCCGTTGCGCTATTGTTTCATATCCGACCCCACAACGGAGGCTTAATGCTCAAAAACGTTTCGCGTCGCGACTTCCTGAAGGCGGCCGCGGTCCCGATGATCGTCCCCGCTTCGGTGTTCGGGGCCCAGGCCCCTTCCGAGCGCATCGGCATCGGCCACATCGGCGTCGGCACGATGGGCTACAACCACGTGAAGGGCCTGATCGGCGAGAAGAGCGTCCAGATCATCGCCGTCTGCGACGTGGACAAGGACCGCCGCGAGTTCAACCAGAAGGCGGTCGAGAAGGGCTACAGCAAGGACACGACCTACACGGGCTGCGTCGTCTTCAACGACTATCACGAACTGCTGGCCCGGAAGGACATCGACGCGGTCGTGATCGCGGCCCCCGACCACTGGCACGCCGCCATCGCCCTCGATGCGATGAAGGCCGGCAAGGACGTCTACTGCGAAAAGCCGCTGACGCTCACGATCCACGAGGCGAAGACGCTGATCGACGCCGCGCGGAAACTGGGGCGGGTCTTCCAGACCGGCAGCCAGCAGCGCTCCGACTGGGAGTTCCAGGTCGCGGTCAACATGATCCACAAGGGCGCGATCGGCAAGCTGAAGCAGATCATCGTCGACGTCGGCGGCCCCTCCAAGCCCTGCGACCTGGCCGAGGAGGAGATGCAGCCCGGCCTCGACTGGGACCGCTGGCTGGGCCAGGCGCCCAAGCGCCCTTACAATTCCGTCCTCAGCCCCCGCGGCGTGCACACGCACTTCCCCGCCTGGCGCAACTACCGCGAGTACTCCGGCGGCATGATGACCGACTGGGGCGCCCACCACTTCGACATCGCCCAGTGGATGCTCGGCATGGACGGGGCCGGCCCGGTCGAGATCCATCCGCCCGAGGATCCGAAGCAGGACCGCGGCCTGAGATACGTCTATGCGAACGGCGTCCAAGTGATCCACGGCCCGAGCGGCGGCGTGCGGGCGATCGGCGAGACCGGCGAGATCCTGGTCAACCGCGGCAAGCTCGAGAGCAAGCCCGACTCGCTCACGGCGAAGTACCGCGCCGAGAAAGGCCTGAAGGCGCCGCAGGTCCCCGACGAATTCCTGCCCGCCAAGCCGGTGAGCCACAAGCGCAACTGGCTGGACTGCATCAAGACGCGGCAGCGCCCGATCGCCGACGTCGAGATCGGCGCCCGCAGCGTGACGGTCTGCCACCTCGGCAACCTCGCCTACTGGAACAAGCGCAAGCTGAAGTGGGACCCCGAGAAGTGGGAGTTCCCGGGCGACGAGGAAGCCAACAAGTGGCGCACGCGCGACCGCCGCGAAGGCTACGCGCTGCCCACGGTCTAGAAGAGCACGTTCACGGTCCCGGGTCGATGCGAGTCGGCCCGGGACTCTTCATTTAGAACCCAGTGCAAATCCCGGATTGGCCAGAGCCCGCCGAGCTCTCAGAGAAGAACCCCTTCCGTGGGCTCCGAGGGCTCAGTGGCCAATATCGGGAGTGTCCGGGTGTTGGACGGATCTTTAGAGGATGGGATGTCTCCTCTGCGCCGAGCCCGAGAGCTCATGGAGTACTTCGCACTCCAGTCCAAGAATCACCCTGCCGACTCGGAATACCGCCGTGCACTCGAGATTGCCGGCAAGTGGCTTGGCCTCCTCGAGAATCCCGTGCTGGACACCCTCGCGGTTCACTCGCTTCTCCGTGAGTTGGATTCCGTCCAGGGGATGACAGGGAGCGGCTGGCACGACTTGTCGCTGGCCATTTGTTCCTGGTCTCGAAGCCTGGCGATCTGAAAACCTGGCCCGAGAAACTTCGAGCCTACCGCTCGTACCTGAAGGCCGGCTTGCCCATCCGCGAGATGTAGAAGAGGTTCGCCTTCGGGTCCCAGGCGGCGTTTGAGAACCACTTGTCGGTCATCGCCTTCTCGGCGGGCGGAGGCGCCGCCACCTTCCAGGTGCCGCCGGCGTCCGTCGACTCGAGGAAGCCCTCCTTGCCGAAGACCACCATGTGCTTCTCGTCCTTGCCGAAGCTGGGGCCGAACCAGGCGCTCACCGCGCCGCCCTGCGGGGCCCAGGTCGCCCCCTTGTCCTTGCTCGAGAGCAGCCCCTTCTCGGTCAGCCAGTATCCGACGCCCTTGTAACAGGACATGATGCGGCCCGTCGGCACGACGTCCGACACCTTTGTCCACGTCACGCCGCCGTCGGTCGAGCGCTCGATGCCCTGGCCCTTGTTCGTCACCAGCGTGTTGAAGTCGAAGACGCCGCAATTCTTGAAGCCCTTGTCGAGGGCCTTCCACGAAGCGCCGCCGTCCTCGCTCAGGAGGCCGACGTCGCCGCTCTCGTGGCGCACGCCCCACATCCGGCGCGCCTTGGGATCGCTCCAGTCCACCGCGACGAAATCGAAGCCGCGGCGGCCGCCGTCGCTGCAGGGATTCCAGGTCTTGCCGCCGTCGCCCGTCCAGGCGGCCTTCCCGTCCAGCTGGAAGAAGGCCAGCCGGCCTCCGCCCATGGGGTCGACGCTGATCGACGCGCCGGTCTCGCAGCGCCCGCCGACCTTCCCGTCGTCCACCTGCGTGAAGGTCGCGCCGTGATCCGTGCTCTTCCACAGGCCGGCGCCTGCAATCACCAGGTAGACCTCGCCCGAGGCCGGGTCGACCGCGATGCCCGCCGCCAGGAAGGGCCACTTCTGCGGCACTTTCGAAGTCACGCTTTCCGAGATGTCGACCCAGCGGCCTTTTTCCTGCGGAGCGGCCAGGCAGGCCGTCAGGACAAGCAGGAGACTCCTCATCGCTTCCTCCCGTAGTATTGTGAGCGAGGTGAACCATGACCCTGAGCCGACGCGAAGCCCTGGCCGCCCTGGGCGGGCTTGCCCTCACCCCTAGGTTTGCCGAAGGCCGGGCAAATCTCGCGCCCTTCTGGAAAAGCCGCCTCTCGGACGTCGACGCCGCGGTCGGGGACCTGAAGAAGGGCGCGGCGCGGACCCTGGTCAAGAGCGCCGGCGGCCGCGACCTGCATCTCGTGACCTACGGCGAGAAGAACGATCTCAAGTCCGCGGCGAACTACAACTCCGCCTGCGGCGGAACGGATCCCGCATCCTACGCGCGCAAGGACGGCACCCAGCGGCCCACGATCTTCTTCCTGGGCCCCGTTCACGGCCAGGAGTTCGAAGGCGTCGCCGGTCTCGTCAACCTGATCCGCATCCTGGAGACCGGGCGCGACTGGCGCGACCGCGAGTGGAAGGAGCTCGCCGCCAACCTCGCCCGCTGCCGCGTCCTCATCGTCCCCAGCGGCAATCCCGACGGGCGGGCGCGCTGCCCCAACGACACCTGGATCGGCGAGGAGCTCGACACGCACGAGCGGATCGGCATGGGCCTGCGGCCCGACGGGAAGAACTACACCTGGCCGCAGGTGAAGCGCATCCACCCGATGCGCGGCGCCGCCGTGGGCAAGCTGGGCGCCTATTGGAACGACGACGGCGTCAACCTGATGCACGACGAGTGGTTCGAGCCGATGGCGCCGGAGACGAAGGCCTTCTTCAAGCTCGCGCGCGAGGAGGCGCCGGACTACATCGTCTCGCTGCACTCCCACGGCAGCGCGCCGTCGGTCGAGCCGACCGCCTACGCGCCGCGCACGGTCAAGGAGACCCTCCAGGCACTCGGCGACCGCGTCCAGAAGCGCTACGCGGAAGCCGGGCTGCCCCACCGTGCGGGCGGACCGAAGGCGGAGGAGGACGGCGTCAAGTTCCCGCCCCCTTCGTTCAATCTGACGAGCGCGCTGCACTTCGTCTGCGGCGCGGTGACGATGGTGCACGAGACCTGCATCGGCGTGAAGACGGCGCCCTTCCCGCAGGTGACCCAGGACCAGCT
>JACQFK010000261.1 GCA_016200125.1 Planctomycetota bacterium | reverse complement strand
GCGCACGAAAGCGAGGGGATCGAGGTGGGCGTCGCCGGGAAACAGGATGCCGCCCGCGAGGCCCGGGCGCGCGCGCGGTACGCGGGCAACCACGTCGCCGGGCGTGAGCGCCGTCGACGCGATGCCCGCCTCCTGCAGGTGCTTTCCCTCCTCGAGGCCTTCCTCGAAGCCCTGAGCCGTGCGAAAGAGGAGGAGGAGTCCTTCGCGCGCATAGTTGAAGGCGAAGCCGTCGATTTTTGCGAGCTCGTCGTAGAGCGCGAGGCTCGCGCGGTGGAGGTCGCGCAGCAGGGGCGTCGCGCGCCGCGCCCGCTCCTCCGAGCAGGCGGCGCGGAACTTCCAGAGCCAGGAGAAGAGCGCGGGGCTGAAGCGCGGCTTGATGTAGAAGGGGCTTTCCGGGTCGAACATCCACTTCAGCCCCTTCGCCAGCACGCCGGGGGCGGCGAGCGGGATGCTGTGGCTGGGGATGAGGAGGCCGGCGTTTCCCGCGGAGCAGCCCGAGCAGACCTCGTCGCGCTCGAGGACGGCGACCGACTTTCCGCGGCGGGCGAGAAAGTGGGCCGAACTGATCCCGATGATCCCTCCACCGATCACGAGGATGTCCATGAGGCCCGCTACTGCTTGGGCGTCTCGAGCACGAAATCCTGATCGAGCGGCGCTCCGGCCTTCACCTCGATCTCGTGATCGACGCTCCGATACCGTTCCTGCCAGACGGAGATCGTGTACTTCCCGGGGGGCAGGCCGCGGAGTTCATAGCGCCCGTCGCGGCCCGTGACCGCGAAGAAGGGATGACCGAAGACGCCCATCCACAAGCCCATCCAGGGGTGAATGTCGTCCTTCAGCTTGAGCGGAATCTCCTCCTTGGCGAAGCGGCGGAGCGTGTCGGCGCCCTGCACCAGCCCGAGGTTGAACTCCTTGTTGACGAAGGGGAGCGCGTGGACGTTGTGCAGCTTGTTGTCGTCGTTCGCGATGCGGAACTCCTGGCCGGTCCTCAGGCCGAGAACATGGGGCCAGAAACGGTACTGGAACAGCCGGATCTGGATCTTCTCGCGGGGCAAATCGTAGGTCTGGCTCTCCAGGCCTCTCTTGATGAAGACCAGCGCCCAGCGCATCCCCCCCTTGGCGTCCAGGACGCAATCTTCCCCCGCCGGGATCTCCATGAGAGGAGGATCCGAATAGCCCCAAGGCGGGCGGCGCCGGGCCGGGGGAGGGACGCCGTCCAGCGAGACGACGCCGCTGACCGAAACCGCCGCCTCCGGGAAACCTCCGACGGACGACGGAGCGGGGCCCAGGTCGGCCAGGGGCGCCGGCGCGGGCGGCGGTTTTGGAGGGGAATCGGACGCCGCACAGCCGGCCAGGAGGAGCAGGCCGGACAGAAACGGTCGAATGCGCTTCATTTCGCTAGTGTGTCCGATCCATCCGATCAGGGCAAGGTTCGCGGCTCGACGCCGAGGAGGTGGCGGACGAAGAAATCCTTCGTGCGGCGCGAGCCGTAGGGCGCGCCGCCGCTGCCGTGGCCGCCGCCGGGGACGACCAGCAGATCGAAGTCCTTGTCCGCCTTGATCAGCGCGTTCACAACCTGCATCGTGGAGGAGGGGTCGACGTTCTTGTCGAGCTCGCCGACGATCAGCAGCAGCTTCCCCTGCAGCTTGTGGGCTTGGGTCACGTTCGACTGCTCCGCGTAGTGCGGCCCGACCGGCCAGCCCATCCAGAGCTCGTTCCACCAGACCTTGTCCATGCGGTTGTCGTGGCAGCCGCAGTCGGCGGCCGCCGCCTTGTAGAAGTCGCCGTGCGCGAGCAGCGCCCGCAGCGCGCTCTGCCCGCCCGCGGAGCCGCCGAAGATGCCGACCCGCGAAAGGTCCATATAGGGATACTTCGCCGCGGCGGCCTTCATCCAGAGAATCCGGTCGGGGAAGCCCGAATCGCCCAGGTTCTTCCAGCAGACGTCGTGGAAGGCCTTCGACCGGTTCGAGGTGCCCATGCCGTCGATCTGGACGACGATGAAGCCGAGCTCCGCCGTCGTCATGCCCGACTGCACTTCGCGGAAGGACTTCGGGACGAAGGAACCCTGGGGACCCGCGTAGATCGACTCGATCACCGGATACGACTTCTTCGGGTCGAAGGTCGTGGGACGGTAGATCACGCCGTAGATGTCGGTCCGGCCGTCGCGGCCCTTGGCGACGAAGCGCTCGGGTGCCTTCCATCCCGCCGCGACGAGCGCCGAGGCGTCGGCCCGATCGAGGTCGCAGTCCTTCTTCCCGTCCGACGCGCGCCGAAGCTCCGAGACGGGCGCCAGATCGACCCGGGACCAGGTGTCGACGTAGAAGCGGCCGCCCGGAGAGAACTGGATCGAATGGGTGCCGTCGCCTTCGGTCAGCAGGACGAGCCCCGTGCCGTCGAAGTTGATGCGGGCGTAGTGCACCTGGTAGGGATCCTGGTCGGGATGGATCCCGCCGGCGCGGAACCAGATCTGGCGGGCCGCCTCGTCCACGCGATCCACGCCGCGCACGACCCAGGGCCCCTTCGTGATCTGGTTTTTCACCTCGCCGCTCTTCGCATCATAGAGGTAGAGGTGGTTCCAGCCGTCCCGCTCCGACATCCACACGAGCTCGCCGGTCGCGTCGAGGAAGCGCAGGAACATCTTGTGCGCGTAGTCGATGAAGGTGGGGCTCTGCTCGTCGACGACGGCGCGCGCCTCGCCCGTGGCGGCGTCGACCGCGACGACTCGGAGGACCTGGTGGCCGCGCTGGTTGTAGACGAAGCGGAAGCGGCGGCCGTCGGCGTCCCAGCGGAGGCGATCGAGGCTCCAGGGGGCGGGGAAGAGCGCGTCGGCGACGGGGATCTCCCTGCGAGCGGCGACGTCGAAGAGGTGCGGCTTCGCGACGGGGAGCGGATCGCCGGGCTTGGCGTACTTGTAGGTCTGGACCTTCGGCTGCAGCTGATCCTTCGGCGAGGACTCGACCAGCGTGACGACGCGCTCTTCGACGCTCCGGGTCCGGAGCGAGACGAACTTCGACGAATCGGGGGACCAGGTGACGCGCGCGGCATAGGCGTGGTCGGCCGTGCCGTCGAAGGTGAGCGCGACGTCGTCGCCTCCCTTGGGGCGGAGGCGGAGGTTGTAGTCCTTGAGGACGACGGACCATTTGCCGTCGGGGGAGGTCTCGGAGGCCGAGGATCCTCCCTCCCTCCGGGCCGTCTCCGCCGCCGCGGAGGGGGAGAAGCCCCGGGTCTCGGTCGTCCGTTCGCGGGTCCCCTTCCCGCAGTCCACGAGATAGGTGTCGCGGCGGCCGTCCGTGTAGATCAACCGGGATCCGTCCTCGGACCAGCGGGGCTTGAGGTCGGCGCCCGACACTTTTCCGCGGAAGGTCGCGGAAAGCGCCGCGGCGCGGTCGTAGTCGGACTTCGTGCCCTGGGCGCGGGCCAGGCCGCCGGACGCCAGGAGCAGCGCGATCGCGGCGATCGTCTTCATGGGAGCCTCCTCCCCCGATATACGCCCGGGAGGGTCATCTTGTACACAAAAACAACTTCAGGGGGGCGGGGGGGAGAAGTGAGGGGCGCGGAGCCGGGAGGGGTAAGGCCGGCTCCGCGCCCCGGGGGAGTGACTCGATTATGGATTCGCCGGGGCCTCCGCCTTCGGGCGGCCCTGCAGGCGCAGCTCCTGCAGGTGGTTGTCGTAGTAGCGGCGCGTGACGGCGTTCGCCTCGCCCATCAGGCGGATCTGCTCGGACACCTGGGCGCGCGAGAGCGCCGCGTCCTTCTTCGAGGGACCCGCGGCCGCGGGGGCCGCCGTCGCGCTCATCATCCGCTCCACCAGGGCCTCATAACGGTCGGCCGTTTCGTAGCCGGTCTGGATTCCCCAGGCGAGGCCCACGCCGATCCCGAGGGCGGCCGCGGCGAAGGTCAGGGTCGCGAAGCGTCCGCCCTTCCGGCTGCGGGTGGGCGCCTGGAGGTACGACTTGATCCAGCGCGAGAGCTTGCGGCCGACCGGCTCGGCGGCGAGCCGCTCG
>JACQFK010000260.1 GCA_016200125.1 Planctomycetota bacterium | reverse complement strand
GAGGTGAACGGGCAGATGCAGGGCTGAGTCGTCCGCTTCCCGGTGAAGTTCTCCTCGAGCGCGATGCGCGCCCGCTTCAACAGCCGCGACGGCCAGCTCTACCTCGCGGGGCTCCGCGGCTGGCAGTCGAACGCCGCGAAGGAGGGCGGCGTCGACCGGGTGCGCTACACCGGCGGGCCCGTCTGCATGCCCGGCGGCCTCAACGCCATGCACAAGGGGATGAAGATCACGTTCACGGGCCCGCTCGACCCCGAAAAGGCCGGCAATCCGGAGAACTACGCCGTCGAGGTCTGGAACTACAAGTGGACCTCGAACTACGGCTCGGGAGAGTACTCGACGCTGCCGGAGACGCCCGGGGCGGCCAAGGACAAGAAGATGAACTTCGAGATCTACAACACGATCCACGAGCTCCCGGGCCAGTAGGGCTTCACTTCTTTTTGTCGGCGTGCTGCCGGTTGATCCGGTCGATGACCTCCGAGGTGAGGTCGACCGAGGGGTCCGAGTAGACGACCTGACGCCGGTCGATCTGCGCGAGGATGTCGGCCTCGGCACCTTCGACCGCCGGCATCCGGTCGGCGCGCTGCACGAGATCGAGGCCGCGCTCCTTCGCGACCACGCCGCTCAGCCGCACGATCTCGGCGTAGACTTCGAGCCGCTTCTTATTGCTGATGTCGAGGAGCTTGGTCCGGATCCGCGCCCGCTCCTGGGGATTCAGGTCGGTCGCGCGGCCCGACTCGGCCTCCTGGAGCTTCTGCAGCTCGGCTTCGATGTCCGCCATCCAGACGTTCTTCGCCTTGTCCATGCAGTCGCGGACGTTGAGGACCCCGCTGCGGCAGCCCGGCTTGTCCTGGGTCGAGGCGGAGACGAGGACGGCGGCCAGGATCGGGGCTGCGATGAAGAAGGCGATGCGGACGAACATGGTGACTCTCCTCATAGGATTCCCGTAGACTACCAGGGATTCCCGCCTTCGTGTAACGGATTCGGCGGAATTGACCATAGAGACTCAGACCATGCACGACGCTGCGGAATTCGAGGCAATCCTGCGGGAGACCCAGTCGGTCGTCCGCGCCTACATCGCCGGGATGGGCGTGTCGCTGGACACCGTCGACGATCTCGCTCAGGAAGTCTACCTGGAGTTCCACCGCGGCCGCGACCTGCGGCCCGCCGACGTCGAACCCGTCCGCTGGCTCAAGGGCATCGCGAAGAATCTCTGCCTGAACCATTTCCGCCGTTCGAAGCGGAAGGCGGAGCAGCAGCTCGCGGCGGTCGCCGAGCTCCTGGAGCCGGTTCCATGCCGGAGGGAAGAGGCTTCCGAGAAGGACGCCCTCGACGCCTGCCTCGGGAAGCTGCCCGGCCGGAGCCGCCAGATGATCGCCCTCCGCTACGAGGAGGGCCTGGAGTCGTCCGCGATCGGCCGGAGATTCGACCTGAGCGCCGAGGCGGTCCGCATCACGCTGCTCCGGATCCGCACGGCCCTTCGCGACTGCCTCGAGCGCCGCCTGGCGCAGGAAGGCACTCCGTGAGCGAAGCGCTGATCGCCCGCTGGCTCGACGACCGGGCTTCGCTCGACGAAGACGAGGTCCGGGAGTTGGAGGCCGCCCTGCGGGCCGACCCCGGGCTGGCGCAGCAGGTCAAAGAGCAGCTGCTTACCGATGATTTGCTGTCGCGCCGGCTGGCGCTCGATCGCTCCCGCTTCGAGACCCAGGTGGCCCAGCGAGTCGCGGCGGCGGGCAGCGAAGGGGCGTTTACGCAGTCGACGCTGGAGGCGCTGCGACGCGACGATCGGCGCCGGTCCTTGCGCGTCCGCCTCCCGGAAGCCGCCGCTGCCGGATTGCTGCTCGCGGGACTGATGGTGCTGCTGCTCCGGGGGGAGCGGACCGAGGTTCCCGGCGCGGCTCGTCCCGTCGGCCTGGAGGGCCGCTACTACCGGAATACGAACCTAAAGGGCGCCTCCACGACCCGGATCGACCCCGCCCTGGATTTCACCTGGACGAAAGGCAGCGGCCCGCTGGCCGGCTGGGGCGAAGTCTTCTCGGCGCGCTTGACCGGCCGCATCCAGCCGCAGTTCAGCGAGCGCTACCGGATCCGCACGCTGAACGACGACGGCGTCAGGGTCTGGATCGGCGGGACCCTGGTGATCGACGACTGGAAGGGCCGTCCGGTCGTGATGGAAAATCGCGGCGAGATCGCACTCGAGTCGGGCCGGAGCTACGATCTGAAGGTGGAATATTTCAACGGCGGCGACCTCGGCGTGATGAGGCTGTTCTGGTCGAGCGTCAGCCAGAAGGAAGAAATCATTCCCGTGCTGCTGAAATGAAAAACCTCGCCCTGGCGACCCTGCTGGTCCTCGCGCCCCAGGCCGGGCGCGACGCCGGCGTCTTCGAATCCCCGCTCAAGGCCGAGGATCTCGATCCCGCCGCCTTCGTGGAATGGGTGGACGGCGCGGAGCGGCCCGCGGAGGCGAAGAACGGGCCGAAGCACGTCCTGTGGACCTCCAGCAGCGCGGTCGAATGGAACGGCCTCAAGTTCGGGGACTCGAACAAGACCGGCCCCCGTCATCTGAAAATCGGCTTCAAGCAGCCGGTGGAGCTGGCCGGCGTCGGGGTCCGGGGCGGCGGCGCGCTGAGCGTGCTGAAGCCGGGCGCCGAGGGCAAGCTGGACGACGAGTCGCAGT
>JACQFK010000259.1 GCA_016200125.1 Planctomycetota bacterium | reverse complement strand
GACGGGCTGGCCGCCGAAGCGGACGATGCGGTCGCCCGGCTGGAGGCCGGCCTTCTCGGCGGGGCTCAGCTTGTCCACGTCGGTCACGGTGGCCCGTTCCTTGGTCGAGAGCATGATCCCGACCCGCTGGGGAGTCGGATAGGGCGCTGCGAAGCGCGCGGGAAGCGCTTCGCCCAGCGACTTGTAGGTCTTCTTCGTGCCCTCCAGGATGTTGTGGCAGTGGATGCAGCCGTCCCTCCCGACCGCCTGCTTGAACTTCCCCTTCTCCAGAAGCGCGGGGATCTCCTCGGGAGCCTTCCAGCGCGGCGGGGGACCGATCTTGCCGGCGAGCTCCGCTTTGTTGGCGGGCCACTTCTCATGAAGCTCCAGCGCGCCCTCGAGCGCCTTGCGCAGGCCGATCAAGTCGTCGGCCTGGCGGGCGTCGTAGCGCCCGTAGATCGCGCGCTCGCCGTTCATGAGGAAGACGGTCCAGGTCTCGCGCCAGTCGAACTGGAACAGCGAGAGGTCCAGGCCCCAGCCCTGGACGACGCGGACGCAGACGAAGCGGTCCATGACTTTCGCGAGCTCCGGGTCCTGGCGGCCGGCGACCTGCCGGTCGATCGAGCGGCAGGCTTTTCAGGGGACGCAACGGAGGACGACCAGGAGCGGCTTGCCGCTGCGGCCCGCCTCCGTGTAGGCGGTGTCGAGGTCGTCGTAGATCCAGGTGCCGGCCAAGGAGTTGTCCGCCAGCGCGTCCCGCAGCTTCTCCTTGTCGCCCGCGGGGGTCGCCGGCAGGGCCGCCAGGGCCAGAAGGGAGAGAAGCGCCGCCTTCATCGACTAATAGTACGTCCCAGCCCGGCGCTCAGGCGAGGATCTTCTTCACGACGTTCCCGTGCACGTCGGTGAGGCGGAAGTCGCGGCCCTGGAACTTGAAGGTGAGCCGCTTATGGTCGAGCCCCAGCAGGTGGAGCATCGTCGCGTGGAGGTCGTGGACGTGGACGATGTCCTTCTCGGCGTTGTAGCCCAGGTCGTCGGTCGAGCCGTGCATGAGGCCGCCCTGGACGCCGCCGCCCGCCAGCCAGCAGGAGAAGCCCTTGATGTGGTGGTCGCGGCCGTTGCCCTGCGCCATCGGCGTGCGGCCGAACTCGCTGCCGTAGAGGATCAGCGTGTCTTCCAGCATGCCGCGCCGCTTGAGGTCGGTGATCAGCGCCGCCGCGGGGCCGTCCACTTCCTCGCTCTTCAGCTTGATGTCGCCCTTGATGTTGCCGTGGTGGTCCCAGTCGCGGTGGTAGAGCTGGATGAAGCGCACGCCGCGCTCGGCGAGGCGCCGGGCGAGGAGGCAGTTGGCGGCGAAGGATCCGTCGGCCCCTTTGGTGCCGTAGAGCTTGAGCGTCTCCTCGCTCTCGTCGGACAGGTTCATGAGCGCCGGCACGCTCGTCTGCATCTTGAAGGCCATCTCGTACTGGCTGATGCGCGTGGCGATCTCGGGATCGTCCACCGACTCCTGGTGGAGCTTGTTGAGCTCGTCCACGGAATCGATCACGTCGCGCTGCCGCCCCGGCGTGACGCCAGACGGATTCCCCAGGTAGAGCACCGGCTCGCCCTGCGAGCGGAAGTGGACGCCCTGGTACTTCGAGGGGATGAAGCCGCTCGACCACTGGCGCGTGGCGATCGGCTGGTTCTGCCCGCCGCGGCCGTTGCTGGTGAGCACGACGAAGCCGGGGAGATTGTCGCAGTCCGCCCCCAGGCCGTACCAGAGCCAGGAGCCCATGCTGGGGCGGCCGGAGATCGACGTGCCGGTGTTCATGAACGTGTGAGCGGGGTCGTGGTTGATCTGCTCCGTGACGAGCGAACGGACGACGCAGACGTCGTCGGACACCGCGCCGAGCTTCGGAAAGTGCTCGGACATCTCGACGCCGTTCTTCCCGTAGCGGTGGAAGCGGACCTGCGGCCCGTAGCACATGAGCTTGGAGTTGCCCTGGAGCTGGGCGATCGGCTGGCCCTTGGTGAACGACTCGGGCATCGGCTTGCCGTCCATCTCGGCGAGCTTCGGCCGGTAATCAAAGGTCTCCAGGTGGGACGCGCCGCCCGCCATGTAGAGATGAATGACCCGCTTCGCCTTGGGCGCGTGGTGGAGCGTGCGGAGGTCGTCCGCGCCCGCCTTCCTTCCGTTCAGGAGCGAGGCGAGCGCCATCGTGCCGATGCCGGTGGACGCGCGACCCAGGAAGGAGCGCCGCGTCATCACCCGGGCGAATTTCTCGTAGAGATCCATCGTTCACTCTCTCGTGATCGTCTCGTGGAGGTTCAGGATCACCCGGGCGACCGAGGTCCAGGAGGCCAGCTCCGCCGCGGGGAGATCCTTCGGGGCCGGCGCCTGGCCGACGGCCAGGATCTGCTCGGCGGACTTCGGGTCCGCCGCGTACTGCTCGAGGTGCTTCTCCTGGAGCGCGCCCAGGACCTTGAGCTCCTGCGCCGTGGGGCGCCGCGAGAGCGCCCGGCGGCAGGCCCAGGCGAGGCGCTCGGCGGGCGTCGCCCCGCCCTCCTTCACGATCTTCACCGCGAAGGCGCGGGCCGCCTCGACGTAGGTCGGGTCGTTGAGGAGCACGAGCGCCTGCTGAGGGATGTTGGAGCGCGCCCGCTCGGCGCAGCATTCCTCCCGCGAGGGCGCGTCGAAGGCCATCAGGCCCGGATGGATGAAGGTCCGCTGCCACCACGTGTAGAGGCCGCGGCGGTAGGCCTCCTCGCCCTTGTCGGTCTCCCACTCGCGGGTCGGGAAGTTGAGGAAGGACCAGTAGCCCTTCGGCTGGAAGGGCTTCACGCTGTCGCCGCCGATCCGGCGGACCAGCAGGCCGCTCACCGCCAGCGCGTTGTCGCGCACGGACTCCGCGTCGAGGCGCCAGCGCGACTGGCAGGCCACCAGCCGGTTGTAGGGATCGCGTTCGCGGAGCTCCTTCGACGGCGTGGACGACTGCCGGTAGGTGCTCGAGAGGACGATCAGCTTCAGGGCCTTCTTCACGTCCCAGGCGCCGTCCATGAACTCCGAGGCGAGCCAGTCGAGGAGCTCGGGGTGGACCGGCCACTCGCCCTGCGCGCCCAGGTCGTCGAGCCGCTTCGAGATCCCCGTCCCGAAGGCGAGCTTCCAGAGGCGGTTGACGAAGACGCGCGCCGTGAGCGGGTTGTCGCGGGAGACCAGCCACTTCGCCAGGTCGAGCCGGGTCGCGCGCTTGTCGCCCGTCGCGAGCGGCTTCATCGACGCCGGCACCCCGGGGGCCACGACCTCGCCCGTGGAGTCGAGCCAGTTCCCGCGCGGGAGGACGCGGACCGTGCGGGGCTGCGCCATCGCAGTGGTGATCAGCGAGCGGCGCACGGTCTTCTGGAAGTCCTGAAGTTTCCTGTCGGTGTCGGAGATCTCGGTCCGGACCTTGTCGAGCAGCGGCGCGATCGTGCGGTAGTAGGCCGCCAGCTCCTTCTTCTTCGCCTCTTCGCGCTTCTCCGCGGGCGTCTCCAGGATCGCGCGGATCTTCGACGGCAGCGTCACCGCGGACGCGGGGGTCGTGTCCGCCGTCACCGACAGGCGGAAGCGGCCCAGGAGGTGCTCGTTCTGACTGCTCCGGTACTCGAGGGTGACCACCAGCGGCGTGCGCTCCGCGGTCCCGAAGGGCTCCTTGAACTCCACGACCGCCGAATGCTCGCGGCCGACCTGCGGGAGGACGGCCCAGCCGGTCTCCTTCTTGTCGTCCAGGAGGTTCGCGACCGGGAACTGGTCCTGGGAGAAGTCGGCCGCGGGACGGTGGAAGGCGACCGTCTTGTCGCCGGATTTCGCGGAGAGGGAGGTCAGCACGAAGTTTCCGCCGGCCGAGGCGCCCGGGCCCGACTTTGGCAGCGTGGGCCAGGTCAGCGCCTCGAGCCGCAGCCCGCGGACGCCCTGGAGCGGCACGCTGGTCGTGATCGTGTGCGTGTCCTTGGCGACCGGCTTGCCGGTCACGACGACCGAGCCGTCCTCCTCGACGAGGAAGTGCGAGCCGTCCTTGGCCTTCACGGACTCGGGGACGAGCACCGTCCAGGCCGCGGGGACCAGGGCGCGCGTCTCCCACTCGGCCTGCGCGGCGGCGAGCTCGGGCGTCGGCGCGTCGAGGGTCTTCTTCAGACCGGCGATCGCATCCTCGAGCTTCTTGAGCTCGACGACCTGCGCGTCGGTGGGCACGTAGATGCCCTTGTCGCCGTCGCCGATCGCCCCTTCGCTGATGTCCGCGAAGAAGGCGGCGAAGCGGTAGAAGTCCTTCGTCGTAAAGGGGTCGAACTTGTGGTCGTGGCATTCGGCGCAGCCCAGCGTGGCGCCCATCCAGACGCCCGACGCGTTGCGCACGCGGTCGGCGGCGGTCTTCGCCTCGTACTCCTTCGCCTGCGCGCCGCCCTCCTCGGTCGTGAGGTTGAGCTTGTTGTAGCCCGAGGCGACCTTCTGCCTGAGCGTGGGTTCCGGGAGCAGGTCGCCGGCCAGCTGCTCGAGGGTGAAGCGGTCGAAGGGCAGGTTCTCGTTGAAGGCCTGGATCACGTAGTCGCGGTACGAGCCGACGTTGCGCGGATTGTCGCTGTGGAAGCCGCGGCTGTCGGCGAAGCGGACGAGGTCGAGCCAGAGGAGCGCCATGCGCTCGCCGTAGTGGGGGGAGGCGAGGTATCGGTCGACGGCCTTTTCGTAGCCGCCGGCCGGATCCTTCACGAACTCTTCGACCTCCTCGGGCGCGGGCGGCAGCCCGGTCAGGTCGAAGCTGAGCCGGCGGATCAGCGTGACGGGGTCGGCCTCGGGGGAGGGCCGGAGCCCCTCCTTCTCGAGGCGGGCGAGGATGAACCCGTCGATGCCGTTGCGGACCCACTTCGCGTTCTTCGCGGCGGGCGGCGCCCCCTTCGCGGGCGGGATGAAGGCCCAGTGGCCCTGCCACTCGGCGCCCTGCTCGATCCACTTCCTGAGGACGGCCGCGTCGCGCGGGGTGAGCTTCTTGCCCGACTTCGCGGGCGGCATCTTCTCGTCCTTGTCCGTCGAGGTGATGCGCTTCCAGAGCTGGCTCGTGCCGAGGCTGCCCGGCGCGACGGCGATGTGCCCCTCGTCGAGCGTCGCGAAGATCCCTTCGCGCGTGTCGAAGCGGAGCTTCGCCTCGCGCGCCTTGGGATCGGGCCCGTGGCACTTGTAGCAGTTCTCCGAGAGGATGGGCCGGACGTCGCGGTTGAACTGGATGCGGTCGGGGACCGGGGACTTGTCCTCGGGGCGCGCCTCGTCCGCCCCGGCGCGGAGCGAAAGCAGCGCGACGGACAGGACGGAATACCGTAAAATGTTCATCAAGGGATCTCTCTGATATTACCCGCCCTAGCTGATAGCGGTGGGGGATTCAAGCGCACCGAGGAGCTGATGACGGATTCAAAGGCGACGGGAACTCCGCTTGTCCTGGTGCACGGCTTTCCGCTGGACGCGCGGATCTGGGACAAGGTGCTGGCACAGCTCCGGATTCCCGCGCCGGTCGTCCCCGACCTTCGCGGTCACGGGAAGACCCCCCTCCCTCCCGGCCCCTGCAGCCTCGAGGACTATGCCCGCGACCTGCTGAAGCTGATGGACGACGCCGAGGTGGAGCGGTTCTTCGTCGCGGGCCACTCGATGGGCGGCTACATCCTCTTCGCGCTCCACCGGCTCGCGCCCCACCGCATCGCCGGCGGCGCGCTGGTCAGCAGCCGGGCTCTGCCGGACACCGAGGAGGGCCGCAAGCTCCGCGAAGCGACCGCCCTGCGGGCGGAGAAGGAAGGGCCCGGGTTCCTGGTGACCACCATGCCCGAGAAGGCGGTGGGTCCGACTCCGCCGCCCGGGGTTCTCGACACGCTGAGGAAGATCATCCGGGAAGCCCAGCCCAGGGGCGTCGCGGCCGCGGCGCGGGCGATGGCGGCCCGTCCCGACGCCACCCCGCAGCTCCCGAAGATCGGCTTTCCCGTCGTCGTCCTCGCCGGACGCGGCGACAAGATCGTGCCCGCAGCCGAGAGCGAGGCGATGGCGAAGGCGATCCCCGGCGCGAAGCTCGTCTGGTGCGAGAAGTCGGGCCACGTGCCGATGCTCGAGGAGCCGGATCTCGTCGCCCGCGAGCTGGAAGCTCTCGTCGGCTAGGGACGCTTGGGCTCCGCGGTCTTGTCGAAGCCGCCCGAGAGGACCATTCGGCGCTTCGCCTCCTCCTTGCCCTCCTGGGCCCGCTTCTGCATCGGGTCCTCGATCAGGACGAGCATGAAGGCGTCGAAGGCTTCGGAGGGGCGCCCCTGCTCCAGCAGCTTCTCCGCGTCCAGGATGCGCTGCGCGAGCTGGCGGCGCCGGAGCTCGTCTTTGCCGGAGAGCGCCTCCTTGTGGCCGGGGCTGCGCGCCAGCACCCGGTCGTAGGCGGCTCGGGCGGAGGCGAATTCGCCCCGTTCGGCGAACTGAGACGCCGCCTGGAGTTCCTTCGCGAGCGAGGGGCGGGAGAAGAGGACGAGGGAGAGAACCGAGACCGCCAGCGCCGCCGCGACGCCCGCGCCCGCGATCCGCAGCCGGCGCCGGCGCGGAAGATCGGCCACGACCTCCTCGCCGCCCAGCCAGCGGGTGAGGTCGTCGGCCATCGCCTGCGCGGTCGCATAGCGGTCGCCCGGATCCTTCGCGATGGCCTTGAGGCAGATGTTCTCGAGGCTGCGGTGGAGGGCCGGGTCGAGCTGGCTCCGGAGGATCGAGCTGGGCGAGGGCGCCTCGGCCTTGAGGGCCTTGAGCATGATCTCCTCGGGCGTGCCGCCGTCGAAGGGCCGCTTCCCGGTGAAGGCCTCGTAGAGGATGACGCCGAGCGAATAGATGTCCGCGCGGCGGTCCACCCGCAGGCCCCGGACCGCCTCGGGACTCATGTAGTGGGGCGATCCGACGACCATCCCCTTCCCCGTCAGGGCGTCCTTGGGGCTCTGCTGCAGCTCGCGGGCGAGGCCGAAATCCGTGATGTGGGGCTGGCCCGCGCCGTCGATCAGGAGGTTCTCGGGCTTGAGGTCGCGGTGGATCACGCCGTGCTGGTGGGCGTGCTGGACGCCGAGGGCGGTGTCGCGCAGCACGGTGACCTGCTGGCGGAGGCGGTTGGACTTCTCCTTCCACCAGTCGAGCATCGAGACACCCTGGATGAGCTCCATCGCGATGTAGCGGTTGCCGTCCAGGATCCCCGCCTCGTAGACGCCGACGACGTTCGGATGGGGCGGAAGCTGGGCCGTGAGCTTGGCCTCGCGGAGGAAGCGCTCCTCGTCGGTGCGCACCGCCTTGGGATCGGCCTTGGGCTGGATCACGAGCATCTTGAGCGCGACGCGCCGGCTGAGCGTGGTGTCGAGCGCCTCGTAGACGACGCCCATGCCGCCGCGGCCGATCTCGCGCACGATCGTGTACTTCCCGAGGATACGGCCGGGCTTGGGCGGATTGTCGGAATGGACGTCCAGCTCCTGGGTCTGCTCCTGCACGCTTACCTCGGCGGGGGTGCTCGACAGGGGCCGGAGCTCGGCCTTGCAGGAGGGACACGCGTAGTCGCGCGCCGGATCGTAGGAGGCGGCGTTGCAGCGCTTGCCGCAGGCGGAGCAGCTGAGGATCGTCTTCTCCTGAACCGCGAGCGCGTGTCGGATCTCGTCCGCCGTGGCGTAGCCCTTCTGGACCAGGAGTTCGCCGAGGCGTGGCTCGACCGTATGTCCCGATCGGAGGATCTCGTCCTGCGACCGCAGGCATTCGAGGAGCTGGCTGTGGGTGATGGTGCGGTTTTCGACGAGGATGCGCCCGAGCGTGGAGTCCCGCGGAGGGACCGTGCCGCGGACGATGCGCTTGGTCTCCTCCTGGAGGCCGGAGAGCTGCTCCTTGGAGAGCATGTTGCGGGAGACGAAGACGTCGCCCAGCCGCGGGGGCTCGCCGCCCTCGGGCGCGGCACTGCGCGCCTGCTCGATCATCGCCTCCCGGAGCTGGCCGGGCGTGATCAGCTTGCGGTCCAGGGCTTTCTTGCCCAGAAACAGGTCTTCGCTGTCTCGGTCCATCACCCCTGCAACCCTCGCCCGCTCCCTCCCTTGGGCGATCCCGAAGGGTACTCCACTATACCCCATGTAGAATGGGTTTCAGCCGAGGAAAAAGTGAAAAAATGAACGATCGGCTTCTGCGCTAATCCCGGGGCTGGGCGCCCCCCAGGGCCGCGATCATGATCCGCGCGCAGGCCTCGGCATCGGAGAGCGCGTCGTGATGGCGCAGGCGGATGTCGAGCGCCCGGCAGACGTCGGGCAGGGTCGTGGGCCGGATCCCCCAGCGCCTTCGCGCGTGCCGCACCGTGCACTCGAAGGGAAGCGGCGGCGGCTCCAGCCGCGCCGAACGGCAGCAGGCCTGGAGCACCGAGCGGTCGAAGGGCGCATTGTGGGCGGCGAGGAAGTCCGCCCCGTCCAGGAGGGGCCTCAGTTCCTCCCACACCGCCCCGAAGGGGGAGGCTTCCGCGACGTCCTCCCAGGCGATCCCGTGAATGTACGTGAAGACGAACTCGCGGCGGGGCGGGCGGATCAGGCGGGACTCGCGGCGGACGATGCGCTGCTTCTCGACCCGCACGACCCCGACCGCGCAGGCGCTGTCGCGCCCCGGATCGGCGGTCTCGAAGTCAATCGCGACGAACGACGGGCCCTCTCCCCGAGGCGGCATGACCGCCATCGTAGGATGCTCAGCGCTGCACGTCCACGATGAAGTCGAACCATTCGCCGTAGCGGCGGCCGTCGAGCGTGGCGTCGATCGCGACGATCTGGACCCCGGCCTTCGCGTCCGGGGCGGCGCGGAGGCGGACCTTGAAGGGCCGGCGCGACTCCGCGGGCAGGTCCCCCGCCACGCGGGCCGGCTCGACGCTCAGCCCGGGCGGCACGTGCAGGTCCAGCCGGTGCGACTGGACGCGCGGCCGGAAGTTCCGGACGTGGACGTCGACCTCGACGGATTCCCCCGCTCGGAGCTTCACGCGGTAGGGCTCCACGCGCACCCAGAACGGATCGTAGTCGTAGGGATAATCCGCGAGCAGATCCTTGTAGGCGTCCCGGATCGCGTAGGCCCAGCTGCGGTAGCGCTCCACGAAGGCCGCCGGCTCGGGCATGACGTAGGAATGGCCCCCCATGATCAGGTCGGGCTTGATCCGGCTCAGGTACTCCGCCCCGGTGATGTAGCCTTCCTCGAGCACCGCGCTGTTGTGGGCGACCACGCACTCGTGGCCCGTGTGCTTCGGATTGGCCGGATCGCCGAACAGGTTGTCGCCGGTGAAGACCACCTTGCGGCCGTCGATCATCCCCTGCACGGCGAGCGCGAACTCGGTCTGGCCCGGCATCCAGTCAACGCTGAAGTGGAAGCCCTCCCAGTCGAAGGAGTCGCCGTCCTTGAACAGGCGGTCGAACTTCACGCTCTCGATCGGCTTGCCCTCGAACATCTGCCCGTAGGCCTGGATGGGCGCGCAGTAGTCGAACCATTCGGGGTGCTCGCACTTGGGTCCCATGCGGTCGATGGCCCAGAGCTGGACGCCCCACTTCTTGCGGATATGGGGCCCCTGGAGGAAGTGGTCGCCGTGCATGTGGGTGGGGATCATCATGTCGATCTGCTTCAGGCCGAGGCGCTCCTTCATCAGCTCGATCGACTGGTCCAGGAACTTCTCGTCGAAGAGGCCGCAGTCCACCAGGAAGGCGCGGCCGCTGTCCGCCAGGATCATGCAGAAGTTCGGGTAGAAGTTGGGGCCGCGGAACTTGTAGAGATGAGGCGAGATCTGCCAGACGTGCGGGACGGCGGTCGGCTTCGACAGCGGGTCCTGCCGCGCGCCGGAGAAGGTGTTGACCGCGTAGCCGCGGACGTAGAGCTTCTCGAACTGCTCGAGCTTCCTCTGAAATTCCCCCAGCTGCCTCGCCGCGTCGCGGATCGGCGGCCCGTGCGAGGGGAGCATCCACTCCGGCGCATACCCTTCCATCTGCCCCGCCGAGTTGCAGAGGGCGTAGATCCCCGCCGCGAACCCGTAGTCCCACTCGGAGTCGAACCAGTTGTGGAGCCGCGCGCCGTCGATCATCAGGTCGCCCGTGAACGCGAGCCAGCCGCCCTTCCCGCCCAGGAGGTACGACATGCCCCACGGGCTGTTGCCCCGGGTGTCGATGCAGCGGAACTCGCGGCCCTTCCACTCCAGCGTGTCCATCTTCGCGAAGGCGCGGTCCACGGGCACCGGCTGGATCGGCGGGCGCACGAAGCTCGTGCCGTGGATCGTGAAGGGGTCGCTCAGGCGGACGTTCATCCTCCGGAACTTCGAGGGATTCTCGAAGAGCTCCCGCTCGGCCGCCGGGGCGCCGACCTTCGCCCCCTTCAGCTTCGGGAAGCCCTGGCACTGCTCGCGGTGATGGTGGGTGAAGAGCACCCAGTCGACCTGCTTCACGCCGATCTCGTCCAGCCGGTCGAGCACGCTCCCGTCGCCCAGGTCGATGAGCAGCGCCGAGTCGCCGTCCCGGATCACGTAGACGTTGCAGGTGTCGGTCCAGACGAAGAGCTCCGGATGATTCGCGGGATCGGGCCGGCGGAAGCCCGCCGGAGCCGTGGGCGGCGCGGGCGTGGACAGGGAGCCGCAGCCGGAGACCAGGAGGAGCAGCGCCAGCCGGATCGGTTTCATCGCCGGGATTATATAAGAAAGATCCGGCCGATCTTACGCGCTACTTGCCGGTCGACGCCACCAGCCGCTTCGTCGCCCGCTTCAGGAAGAGGATGGCGAAGCAGGTGTCCCAGGTGGGATGCTTGAAATGGCTGGCGTCCCAGGAGCCGTCGGCCTTCTGCGCGTTGAGCAGGACCCGCGCGCCTTCCAGATACCAGTCGTGGTTCCCGATCAGCGCGGTGTCGTAGAGCATGCCGGTCCGCTCGACCGCGTAGAGGTAGTAGTAGAGCCAGCCGTTCGTCGCGCCGCGGGCGGTCTCGGCGGGACCCACGTTCTCGGTCACCGACCAGTTCTTGTCGATCCAGGCCAGGCCGTCCAGGACCGCCTTCTCCTTCTTCCACTCCTTGCCGAGCATGTAGTCGAAGATGCAAATGGCGCCGATCGCGCCCGCAGTCATGGAGCTGTAGGCGTTGCCGCCGTGGCTGCAGTCCGAGCCCTGCCCGTCGCTGTAGCACCAGCCGCGGGGCTCGCCCAGCTGGATCGCGCCCGCGCCCGACGCGACGGCGGGCTTGTCTTTGGCCGCGCCCTTCTCGCCCGGATGCTGCGTGGCGATCCAGTACTGCTTGCAGCGCTCGATCTCGGACTTCGGGAAGACGATGCCCGCGTCGTGGCAGGCGCGCATCCCGAGCGCGGCGTACTGGCAGTTGGAATTGTCGCTCCGCTGGGCGGGCCCTTCCTTCTTCTTGGTGAGCTTGATCTTGTTCTTCACCTCGGGCTTGCCCTTGGGCTCGTTGACGTCCACGGGCTTGGGCGCCTTGCCGCCCGCCGAGGCGACGTCCTTCTTGCCCTTGTCGTAGGTCACGTCGTTCGCGTAGGCCGTGGCCTCGCCGTAGGAGAAGCCG
The DNA here is from genome assembly GCA_016200125.1 of Planctomycetota bacterium. The sequence goes on along the minus strand of JACQFK010000259.1, from coordinate 1,175 downwards.
CCGTTGGGCTTGATGTTGTCCAGCAGGAACTGGCCGCAGGCCGCGATCTTCGGCTGGTACTTCACCCGGTCGAGCTCCTCGAGGCACATGGCCAGCAGCGCGACCTTGTAGGTCTTGTCCAGGGGGCCGTCGAGGCACTTCTTGAGCAGCGTGTCGACCGAGGCATCGCCTTCCTTCATCCCGCCTTCGATGAAGGTCAGGAGCTTGAGCTCGTCCGAATCGCCGACGTGCGTGCTCGGCGAATCGGAGCCCTTGAGGAACTTGAGGCCGTTGTCGATGGCCTTGTCGATGCCGGCCTGGTCGACGGCGACGTTGCCCTTGGGCTTGGGGTCCTTGGGATCCTGCTGGCCGATCGACGGCGTGGAGAGGCAGAGGGTGAGAAACAGCGAAATGCCGAGCGCAAGATCCCGCTTCATAGGTCCTCCCAGGGCTCGCCCTTTGGCTATGGTACGAACGGCCCGGAACGCGGATTTTATCCGGAGCGATTTAGAGGACCCGCTCGACCTTCAGGCCCCGGCAGTCCATCTCGAAGTCGATCCCCACGACGGGCGGACGGGCGTGATGCCAGGTGAGGCCGCCCCTCATGGCGCCGCAGGCCGCGAGCTCCTCGCCGATCCAGGGGAAGACGGCGTGCACCGTGTAGAGCTGGGCCGCCGTGACGTCCCTCCAGCCGGCCCCCAGGGCGCGGAGCCGCCGCTCCTGCTCCCCCAGGACCCAGGCTGCCTTCTCGCGCAGCCCGTCCTGCGAGACGTCGTTCAGCCGCACGATGTGGTCGCGGTAGTTCCCCTTCCCCTCCGGCGCCTCGCCGCAGCCGGCGACCACGAAGCCCGCGGCCTCGCCGGGCACGGTATAGGAGAAGGCGTGGAAGACCGGCACGGCGGGCGGATCGGCCTCGGGACAGACGTTGCTGCGCGCCACGGGATTGAGCCCGCCGCGGACGATCCCCCAGGCCTCGAGTACCGAGATGTAGCCGCGGTTGAACCCGGTGAACCCGGCCTCCGTGAAGGGCTTCGGGGAGCGGAGCTCGCAGGCGCAGAACGCCGCGGGGGGCCGCCCGATCGACGCGAGGTGGATCCTGATCCGCCGGAAGCCCTCCTCGACCGGCAGGGGCGTGTCGAAGCGCGCGCGCTCGATCTGGAAGCCGCGCTCGGCGGCGACCCCGGCGGCATAGGGGG
>JACQFK010000312.1 GCA_016200125.1 Planctomycetota bacterium | reverse complement strand
CCGATGCATTGGCGACGCTCACCAGCATGCCGACTCCCGCCAGCGTGAACAGCACCGAGGAGCCCCCGGCGCTCACGAACGGAAGCGGAATGCCCTTGGTGGGAATGGCCGCCGTCACGACGGCCACGTTCATCGCCGCCTGAAGGATTATATACGTCGTCAGGGAGAAGGCCAGCAGAAACCCGAAACGATCCTTCGCGCGGAACATGATTCGGAATCCGCCGACCCCGAGGGCGGCGTAGAGGAGCAGGACCATCGTCGTCCCGATCAGGCCGAGCTCCTCGCCGATCACCGGGAAGATGAAGTCTGAGTGGGCCTCGGGGAGGAAGTAGAGCTTCGCGGTGCCGCGGCCCAGGCCCTCGCCCGTCCAGCCGCCCGCGCCCAGCGCCATGAGCGACTGCAGGATCTGGTGGCCCTTCCCCTGCGGATCGCGCTCGGGATGCAGCCAGGTGTCCAGCCGCGCCATCACGTGCGCCGTGTGGGTCATCGCGTAGTACGCCGCGAGGCCCCCGGCGGAGAGAACGCAGGGCACCAGGTGGACCATCCGGACGCCCGCCACGATCAGCATGCAGGTCATGACGGCCGCGACGAAGACCGCCGTCCCGATGTCCGGCTCGACGATGATCATCGCGCAGCAGAGGCCCAGCGTGGCGAAGGCCGGCACGAAGCCCCGCACGAACTTCTTCAGGCGCTCGGGATCCTTCGCGGCGAAGCCCGCGAGGAAGACGGCGATCGCGATCTTGGCGGCCTCGGAGGGCTGAAAGAAGAAGCCTCCGACCCGGATCCAGCGCCGGGCCGCGTTCAGCGACACGCCGACGTGGGGGACGAAGACCAGCCCGAGCAGCAGGAGTGCGCCGACGAGCACGGGGACGCGCCATCGCTCCCAGAACGTGTAGGGCACGCGGGCGGTGACGATCATCGCGGCGATGCCGAGGAGGACCCAGACCAGCTGCCGCTTGAGGAACCAGGTCGAGTCGTTGTACTTCGGCGACTTCTCGGCCATCACGGCGGTGGCGGAGTAGAGCATGACCACGCCGACGGCGACCAGGGCGAGGGCGAGTCCGACGACGATGACGGCGTTCCGCGACATGCAGCGTTCCTGCAACAGGACATGAGGAGTATCGGCCGCTCCCCGCCCCCGCCTGAACGCCAATGCGGCGGCTACTTCGCTTCGGTCGCGAGCAGGATCGCCTTGCGGATGCCGGTGGAGACCGCCTGGTAGGACGTCTCGAGCCTCGAGTCCGGCATCGCCACCTCGAGCTTCGTCGAGAAGTAGCCGTTGCCGAGATCCTTCATCAGGCGGCCGTCGCGGAAGGTGCGGCGGTAGGCGCCGTGGCACCTGGCGCAGCGGGCGGAGTCGATTTCGCCGGTCTTCTTGAAGGCCTCGTCGAACTTCGTCCCGTCGATCAGCTTCTTGAGGTCGGCGAGGTCCGTCCTCGTCCCCGCCGCGGCCAGCTTGAACTTGTCCTGCTTCGTCGCGGTCAGGAACCTGGAGGACGTCGCCGCCTTGAGCGACTCGTCGAAGGCGCGGTCCATCGGGGCGATCTCGTCGCCCGCGGCCTTGTCCTTCTTCTCGATCGCGGCCAGCAGCCGCTCCCACATCGGGCCGACGGCTCGCATGTGGCCGTTGACCTTGAGGAGCGTGTCGATCTCCTTCGCGCCGTCGTCCGCGCCCGCCGCCTTCTTGATGGCGCCTGCCAGGACGTCGGGAGCATTCCAGATGTTCGGAGTGTACTCGAAGCCCTCGAACGGATGGGCCCCTTGGCGCCCTTCACCGTCACGATCGTGACGAGGCACTTGGTCTTCGACATGCTCGAGACGGCCGGGACGGTGGACATGCACTCCCAGAGCGGCGGGGCGAGATCGGCGTCGAGCAGCTTTTCGCCGAGGGCCTTTTCGATCTTGTCGCGCGACTCCTTGGAGAGCTTGCGGGTGAGCTTCTTGATCTTGTCCGCGTCGGAGACAATCTTCTTCACCAGGTCGTCCTGGGCGAGGCCTCCCGCGAAGAGGAGGAGGACGGCGACGGCGAGCCTCATTCCCGCGATCTCCAAAGATGTGTCTATTATACGCCGTCGGGGGAGCGCAGCTTTATAGCGCGACCCGCGGCCGCCTGTTACAATCCCTGCCCATGAAACGCCTGCCCAAGCGCCGGCCCGACAGCCACAAGGGCGACTACGGCCGCGTGCTCGTCGTCGCCGGCTCCCGCGGCATGGCGGGCGCGGCGGTGCTCGCCGGCGAGGCCGCCTACCGCTCGGGCGCGGGGCTCGTCTACTACTGCTGCCCCGCCGACCTCGCCGACGTCCTCTCGATCAAGCAGACCTGCGGCGTCGTCTGGCCCTTCGAGGCGCGGACCGCCGCCGCGCAGATCCTGGAGTACTCGATGAAGTGCGACGTGGCGGTGATCGGCCCGGGCCTCTCGCAGGCCCAGGCGATCTCGGAGGCGCTGCGCGAGGTCGTCGGCGCGATGGAGATCCCGCTGGTGATCGACGCGGACGGACTGAACGCCTTCGAGGCCTTCCCCGAGCTGCTGGGGCGCGGCAAGGCGCCGCGCGTCCTCACGCCCCATCCGGGCGAGGCGGCGCGGCTCCTCAAGGCCCTGCCCAGCGACATCCAGGCCGACCGCACGAAGGCCGCGAAGGAACTGGCCGAGCGCTTCCTCTCGGTCGCGCTGCTCAAGGGCCACCGCACGGTGGTGGCCGACGGCAAGCAGGTCTACCTCAACAAGACCGGCAATCCCGGCATGGCGACGGGCGGCTCGGGGGACGTGCTCGCGGGCATCATCGGCGCGCTGATGGGCCAGAAGCTGTCGCCCTTCGACGCCGCCTGCCTGGGCGCGCACCTGCACGGGAAGGCCGGGGACCTCGCGGCGCGCAAGCTCGGCCAGACGTCGATGATGGCGACCGACCTCCTCCAGGCGCTGCCCGAGGCCTTCCGCAAGGCCTGACGCTTGATATAATGACCCGCCGATGAAAACCCAGCTCCGGATGATCCGCGGCGACATCACGACGGTCGACGCCGACGCGATCGTGAACTCCGCCAACAACGACCTGGTGATGGGCGGCGGCGTGTCGGGCGCGATCCGGCGCGTGGCCGGCCAGCAGGTGCAGGACGAGTGCCACAAGATCGGCACCGTGCCGCTCGGCACCGCGGTCGTCACCAGCGGGGGCCTCCTCAAGGCGCAATGGATCATCCACGCGGCGGTGAACCCGCTGGGGATGTGGGCCGACGCCAAGTCCGTCCGCAACGCCGCGCGGGCGACGCTGAAGAAGGCCGACGAGAAGCAGATCAAGCGCCTCGCCTTCCCCGCCCTCGGCACGGGCGCCGGCGCGCTCGCGGTCGAGCGCTGCGCCGACATCCTCATCGAGGAGGTGATGAAGCACTGCGAAGGCGACCAGACCCCGCTCGAAGAGGTGATGTTCGTCCTCTACGACGAGAAACCCTTCGCGATCTTCGAGGAGAAGTTCAAGGTGAAGGTGCTGGGCGAGGCGCCCTCGCCCGAGGTGGCCGATCCGCGCGCGCTGCCGGAACCGCCTCCGCCGCCCCCGGGAACGGTTCCCGCGCCCGCCCCCGCGCGACCCGAGCCGCCCGGCCGGGGACCCCGCGGTCGCCGGCCCGAGCCCACGCGCCGCTTCGGGCCCACGCCGTCTCAACGTCCGACTCCGCCGCCTCCGCCTCCCCGGGTCCAGGAAGCGCCTCCCCCTCCGCCGCCTCCGGCCGAAGCGCCTCCCCCTGCTCCGCCGCCGGAGCCTAGCCCCGAAGCAGGTAGTAACTGACGAAGGCCGCGCACTCGCGGGCGACGAAGTAGGGCTCCTTCGCAAGCCGCTGCGACATCGGGCAGGGCGACGTCACGCAGGCGATCCCCATCCGCCGCGCCGTGAACTTGATGCGCGCCAGGTGGTAATAATGGCTCACCGCCACCACGTTCCGCTCCTTCAGATTCGCCAGCGTTGCGTAGCTGTTCAAGCCGTCGGGATCGAGCAGGAGAGCCGATTCGGGCACGCCCCAGCGAATCGCGAGCCGCCGCATCGTCGGGACCTCGTCGGGCGCGCCGGAGAGGATGAGTTGCGGCGCGATCCCCGCGTGATAGAGCCGCACGCCGTGCCTCATGCGGTCCGCCAGCGCGAGCGAGGGGGCGCCGTTCTCGTAGACGCGCGCGCCGAAGACCACGATAGCGCCCGCCGGACGGGCGTAGTCGGTGGCGCCGAAGGAGAACAGGTGGAGCAGGAGCAGCAGCGGCCCGGCCAGCGCGGCGCCTGCCGCGATCCAGGTCCGGCGCCCGGCGGGCCCGTCGTAGAAGGTCCGCGCGATTCCGCCCAGGAGCAGCGCGAGGGTCAGCAGCGAGAACGGCAGCGCGGCCGCAACGAGCCCCTGGGCGCGGAGCAGGTAGAACTCGGCGATGTTGACCCCGGCGAGGACCGCGTGGGCGACGAGCACGAGGGCCGCGACGCGATGGCGGATCAGGAAAGCGGCGCCGAGGAGGAGGCCGTCGAGGATCGGGAGCGGACGGCCGCCGGGCAGGCGGACGAGGATCGCCAGGAGCGAGGCGTCGGGCGTGAAGAAGGAGCGGACGGCGTCGACGAGCAGCAGGACGCCCAGCAGCAGGCGGGCGCCGTCCATGAACGCGATCGCGTGGTGACCGGCGAGCTTCCAGCGGGTGGTGGCCTTGCGCGACGGCAGGCTTGCGTACACCATCTCTCTTCCCCCCTCGGAATCCCGCCGAAGCGCCATCCCCGGAATGCGCGAAGGCGGAGCGCGGGGGAGTATAGCACTGAAGGAGAATCGAGAAGGGAGAATCGAGAATCAGAGGGGCCGCGGGCCGCTCACTGCTTCCGATAGAGCAGCCTCGGCAGGTCGACGTCCGCAGGAAACAGGGAGATGAAATGGCCCAGCAGGAGGTCGTGAGAGCGGTCGAAATTCGCCCCTCCCAAAACCGCAGACCCCCGGTAGGTGAACATGATGTTGCACTCGAAACAGAAGGCAAGATCGATCTGGCGAGAGTCGCTGAACCGGAGCATCAAGCCCGGCGTCGGAATGCAGCCCTTTGCCTCATCCCAGTCATTGAATGTTTGTTCGTCCAGCAGCAGGGCGGACAGCTGCGCCGCGGTCTTCGCATCGACCGCGACGGGTCCCAGGGCGACCGGCCACTTGTTGTAAAGCGGCGAATCTTCCTCCTTCGTCTTCGGTCGGCGGAGCCGGAACGCCTCCACGCGCTCGGGCTTCTTCAGTACCTCAAGATTGACGGCGCTCCCGTACAGCTTTTCGATGTGGCCCGGCTCGCGACCGCAGCCCGGGACAAGAAGAAGAAGCGCCATGGAGACCCTCATGTGCACACTCTACCCCGGGGATCGAGTAGGTAGGGGCCCTTACGAGCCCCCACCTCTCACACCACCGTACGTACGGTTCCGTATACGGCG
>JACQFK010000311.1 GCA_016200125.1 Planctomycetota bacterium | reverse complement strand
TTCGGTACTTACATGACACACGAAACTTGGTTCACCACGATCGAACGCCTTCCCCCTCTTCGCGACCATCCGGCACGTCGTTACAACACGCCTTCCGGTTCCAGAACACTTCGTCCACCAGCCTCGGGAATTCCCGTCGCCTCGAAGGCGAGGGGTTTGCTTATCCCCAAGGGAGACTCTAAACAGGGGCAAGGGAACCGCAAGAGGAACTAGCGCAGATGCGGAATAATCCTCACCGGGCGGCTTGACTTCGTGAGCCCGATGGGAGAGCTTGGGGAACGGATGACGCTCGTACGATGGGCTCTCGCGGGGTTGCTTCTCTGGGCCGGAGGCTGCACGCTTCCCGACCGGAGGCTGGACGCGGTCCGCGACCCGGTCTGCGGCCGGATTGTGGAGAAGAAATCGGCGACGGCGAGCCTGACCTACCTTCGCAAGGTCTACTACTTCGACTCCGAGGAATGCCTCCGGACCTTCGACGCCCACCCGGCCCGCTATTGCGACGTCGCGTCGGCCCTCTATCCGGAGTACGACTACTAGAAATCGACCTGGAAGCGCGCGAGCACTCCATACAGGTGAGTCTCGCGGGTCACGCCCGGGATGAAGTTGATGCCCCCGTAGTACTGCTCGCGAATGCCGTCGATCGAGACGCGGACGTTCTGCGCCAACCACCAGTTCATGCCGACCGTCACGCTGCCCACGCGGTTCGTCTGGTTGACGAGATCCGTGGCGAGGTTGAGAAGGGTCGCCCTCTCGATGGACGCCAGCGCCACCCGCGCCACGAGCTCGAAGGCGCCGAAGTCGCCCTTCGACAGATCGACGGGGTGGGCGGGCTTGATCCGCGCGTCCAGGAGCTTGTCCTCGCCGGTCAGCACGCAGCCCGCCTGGGCGTACCAGGCCTTCGTGATCAGGCGCTCGTCGACCCCGGCGGCGGGCCGGGTCACCTCGTCGCTGCGATAGAGGGCCTCCATGCGGAACGAGGCCGGGCCGTAGGACCAGGAGAACTCCGCGGCGCCGCGGATCCGCCGGCCGTCGAGGAAGTCGCCAGTGTTGGGGACCATCCAGGTCACGGCGAGTTCCGTCGTGGCGGCGTTGAAGGTGCCCTGCATCGCGACCTTGTCGGCGTTCGCGATCGTCCCCGACAGGCCCGCGCGGAAGAGCCTCAGCACGCTCCCAGGGTCCTGGACGAAGGGAGCCACGGTGAGCCGCCCGACGATCTCCTTGGATTCGTCGTCGTCGTTCCGCGCCCGGCCCTGCACGGAAAGATAGCTCCGGCCGTTCGTGACGGCCACCTGATAGGTCAGAAAGCCGTCCAGGAAACTCCCGTACATCATGAGCCCCAGCTCGAAGTTCGGGACGAAGCCGGCCAGCATCGAGCGCTCGACCTCGTCCACGAAGAGGGGGGAGCCGATCGTATCGGGGCTCATGGGCATCTTGAAACTCCCGCCGCGGACGCTGAATTCCCTGAACGGCTTCCATTCGACATAGGCGGTCTCGACCCGCGCGTTGGGCCCGGCGGCCGCCGAGCTGATCTCGCTGGTCACCCGATAGCCGAACTGCTTGAAGATCGTCCCCTCCATGATCAGGTAGACGGAGTTGAGGTAGAAGGTGTCGGGAGACGTCCGGGCCGGGTAGGCGGGCGGCGCGCCCGGGCCGTTGGCGAACGCGTGCGGGAGCCCGAAGACGTCGCGGTAGTGGAGGATGACCCGTCCGCCCACGTGCAGGTCGAAGTTCCCCTCGTCGTCCATGAGGTGGAAGCCTTCGGTGAACGTCGCGTAGAGCGAGAAGCCCTTCTTCCCCTTCGACTTCTCCAGCTGGTCGATCCTGCGCTGCTGCGCCTCGATCGTCTCCTGCTGCTTCCGGAGCTGGTCCTCGATGCGCTTGAGGCGCTCCTCCTGGGTCTCCTGCAGCGTCAACTCCCGCGGCAGATCGTCCGCCTGGGCAGACAGGGACGCCGCCAAGACCAGGGTCCACAGCATGGGCTCTCCGCTCCTTCGACCGATCCGAGAGGTATAGGTCTGAACCCCTCCAAAGGCAATCAATATGCGACGGCGGACCGTCCCATTGCCGGCCTCAGCGCGGAGATTGGGGACACTCGCGTCCGTCTTCAGGGGAACTCGCTTGTTCCCCGGGCATGCGGCCGCCGGATTCGCCTCGAAGCGGGCCGCGCCGCAGGTCCCGCGAGCGTCTTTCGTGATCGTGATGCTCGGATCCTACGGGTGCTGGCCTGGAGCGAGGTGATCGGCTGGATGTTCGTCCCCTGGGCCTGCTGGATCGAAGCGGCCCGCGAGACGCGGGAGCCCGGCAAGCCCTCGTAGGTCCGGGTCCCGCCGCTATCGCTTCAGCGGGGCGACTTCGATCTCGAGGGGGGCGGCGAGTTTCCTGACCGCCTCCATCCCGACCCTGCCTTTGAGCGCCAGAACGCGCAGCGTCGATCCGGAAACTTCCGCGGCCAGCACGCCCCGCGTTTCCAGAAGGGCCTTCCTCAAGTCGCCGCCCTTCCCGTTTCCGTCCGGCCCGCTGAGGGTCGCTTCAAGAAGTTCGTAGCTGGAGAACGTGAAGCGTCCGAGGCCCGCCAGTCCCTCCAGGTCCAGTTCCGCCGCATTCACCCAGAACTCGACCGCGTCGGCGGAGACCATCGACCAGCGGACGCCTCGCATCTGCTTGAGCGAATCGGCGAGCTTCTGGAGAGTCGCGGAGGTGGCCGAGAGGCGCCCGGCGATGCGCGCCGGGTCGACGACCGCGCCCTGCCCGTTGAGAACGGCTCCGAAATCGGAGAGCCCTTTGTGATCCCCCGTGTACGTCGCGGTTGCGGTCTTGGCCTCGTCGTCGATCGTCACCGCGGAGACGCCGGGCACGCGGGCGAGGGTCTTCTGGTGCTGGGCGATCGAAACCTCGCGGTCGGCCCAGAAGCGGACCGTGACGGAAACGGTCGCGACTTCAGGAGCGGGGGCGGGCGCCGGCTTCTTCTTGGAGGTCGACGAGGGAGTCGAATCCAGGCTGGTCGCCGAGCTGATCAGGCCTCCTTTCCCGAGGAGGCGGGCCATGGTGGCTCACTGCGCGGCGGCCGGACGCGCGAACGCGGCCAGCGCCATCGCGGCCGCCCAAGGGAAGAGGGTTCTCATCTTCATACCTATAGGACGCAGCGAAACGGCCGGGCTTTTCATCCGCCGGAAAAGTTCCCCTGCTTGTCCTCCTTCGCCTCGCGAGCCCGCTCGTGGTCGCGGCGGAAGAAGAGCGCGACGCCCAGCGCGAGCAGCGCGGCCCCCGCCAGACAGAGCCCCCCGGCGACGGTCAGCAGCGTCGGGATCCCGATCGTCCGCCGGTACTCGCCGCCCAGGAAGGCGGCCCCGCCCGCGACCAGGCCGCCCAGCAGGTTGAGGCAGCCGACCGCCGAGGCCCGGACGGAGCCCGGGACCACGTCGAAGGAGGCGGGAAAGATGTTCGCCATGAAGAGGCCGCAGCCGAAGCCGAAGCCCGCCGTCGCCGCCTTCGCGAGCCCGAAGGATCCCGCCCGCGCCACGAGGAAGAGGCTGGGCGCGACGATGACGAGGCCCGCCGCCAGCAGCCGGAAGCGGGCGGCTTTGCTGCGTCCGTAGAGCCGGTCGGCGCAGACCCCGCCCGCGAGCATCCCCGCGAGCGTCGCCCCCTGCGCGTAGGCTGTCGCGGCGAAGCCCGCCTCCCCCAGCGTAAGCCGGAACCGCTCGAAGAAGTAGTCCGGGAGCCAGGAGTACACGAGCCAGAGGGCGAAGCAGAACATGGGGAAGACGACGCAGAGCACGCCGTAGCTCGGGACCCGCGCGAGCGCGACCACCGAGAGCGACGCGCGCGGCGCGGGCGCCGGCTCGTCGCAGGCCGACCGGAGCAGCGCACGATAAGGAAGAGCGTAGAGGATCCCCGCGATGCCCAGGGAGTAGAAGGCCCAGCGCCAGTGATGGCCCTCCGCCATCCAGCCGCCGTAGGAGCCGCCCATCACGACGCCCGCGAGCTGCGCGGTGCTCAGGACGCCGATGGCGCGCGATCGCGTCTCGGGGGCGTGAACGGTCGCGGTGAGCGCGACCGCCGCGGGCATGAAGAGCCCCTCCACCACCCCGATCAGCGCGCGGCAGGCGAGCACCGCCGCGGGCGAGCGCGCCATCCCCGTCAGCGCCGTCGCGCCGCTCCAGAGCAGCAGGCTCGCCACCACCAGCGAGCGCTTCGAGATCCGGTCGCCGATCTGCCCCGCCAGCGGCGACATGCCGGCGTAGACCCAGAGGAAGGTCGTCCCCACCCAGCCCAGCTGCGCGTCGCTGAAGCCGAGCTCCGAGCGCAGCACGGGGAAGAGGGAGAAGACGAGCTGGCGGTCCGTGTAGTTGAGGAAGTAGGCGACCCACATCAGGGCCACGACGCCCCAGGCGCGGGAACAGTCCCGGGTCACGCCCGATTTTCCTTGACCGTGCCGGCCAGTTTCATACCATACAACTCAGTTGCATAGTGGACATCTCTGGAGATTATGGAGAAAACGCGGCGGCCGGGCAAGCGAAATGAGGCGTCGAGCGCCTATCTCTCGATCCGCAAGGCCTTCGGGATCCTGGAGCTCCTGGCGGAGCGTTCACCGCAGGGCGTGACGGAGATCGCGCAGGCGCTGGCGCTCGAGAAGTCGAGCGTCAGCCGCCTCCTGAAGAGCCTCTCGGAGCTGGGCTACGTGGTCCAGGGCTCGAAGCGCGGGCAGTACCAGGTGAGCGCGCGGCTGGTCACCCTCGCCCAGCAGTACCTGGGAGGCGACCGGCTCACCCGGGAGGCCGGGCCCGTCCTGCGCCGGCTGGCCCAGGAGGCGAGGTCCAGCGCGCATCTCGCGGTCCTCGTCGACGGCGAGATGGTCATCGTCGCCAAGGAGTCGAGCCCCGATCTCATCCAGGTCGCCACGCGAGTCGGCGGCGGCGCGCCGCTCCACGCGTCGGCCATGGGAAAGATCCTCCTCGCCGGCATGGCGCCGGAGGAGCTGGACGCCGCCCTCGCCCGCCCCCTCGAACGCTTCACCGACAAGACCCTCACCGACCCGCGGAAGCTCCGCCGGAACCTCGAGGAGGTCCGCCGGAAGGGCTGCTCCTTCGAGTCCGAGGAGGAGCACGTCGGCGTCGGCTGCATCGGCGCGCCGGTCGTCGACTCCCGGGGCCGCTGGATCGCCGCCCTCTCGATCGCCGGCCCGCTGCGAGGGACCTCCTTCCGCCTGGACGCGGCCCACGTGAAGCGGCTCGTCGAAAAGGCCGCGGAGCTGTCGGAGCTTGTCGGCCCATGATCGTCGACGTCCATTCCCACGTCTGGCGCTACCCCGACCACATCGACGATGTCTTCATGGACGGGCTCCGCGCCGCGCGGCCCGGGGTGAAGATCGACATCACGGTCGACTTCGAGCCCTTCATGGAGGCGATGAAGCCCTGCGACCGCGTCATCTGCTTCGGCCTGCGCGGCCT
>JACQFK010000281.1 GCA_016200125.1 Planctomycetota bacterium | reverse complement strand
GGCCCAGATGAACATCGAGGCGCTCGCGAGGTAGTCGGCGATCGAGTAGTGCTTGCCGGCGGTGGACTTGTTGAGGGCCGTGAGCTTGGTCTTGTACTCGTCCTGGGGCGAGCCCTGGAAGCCCGGCAGGAGCCCCGCGAGGCCCAGCGCGAGCAGCAGCGTCCGCGTCGTCTTCATAAGGACAGGCTCCTCCCCACTAAAGGATCCGACACCGTCCGGACCCCTGAATTATAACGTCCCGGGAAGTGGATTGCTCCATCGGCGGCGCAAGCGGGGGGCCCGGATCCCGTGAAATATTTTTTTGCCCCGGGGTCGGGCCCCTGTGCTACGATTGCACGGCTTGATCCCCGACGTCTACAAGCAGGTTCACGACGGCCACTACGAGAGCGCCCTCAAGCTGGCCAAGCGGCTCTCCATCGACTACCTGAAGGAGGGCAAGCAGGTCCAGGCCGCCCAGGCGCTGGCGGCCGCCGCCCACATCCAGTGCCTCCTGAACAGCCCCTCGAAGGCCAAGAGCTTCGCCCAGGAGGCCTACGAGCTCTCGGCCCGGGTGAAGGACTCCCTCTCGGCCGGCTACGCGCTCGCCGTCGGAGCCCTCGCCCAGCTGCGCCTGGCGGAGTTCGACCAGGCGGACACGCTCATCGACCGGGCCCTCGAGGCCTTGAACCGCCACGCGGGGCAGGAGATCACCGCCTTCGCCCACCTGGTCTCCGCCGAGCTCTCCATCACGCAGGAGGACTACGCGGAGGCCCGCGTCTTCGCGGAGGACGCCTACTCCTCGGCCGTGGCGCTGAACGCCCCCTGGCTCAAGGCTCGCGCCGGGCTCGTCAAGGCGATCTGCGCGGAGCGGACGGGCGACATGAACGGGGCGATCGAGCTCCTCAACGCGGCCGAGCAGGAGCTTGCGAAGCAGCCGGACGCGGAAACGCTCTGGCTCATCAAGGCCGCCATGGCCAACGCCTGCCTCAAGTCGGGCAAGGAGAAGGCGGGCACGGACTACCGCCAGGCGGCCATCACGACGATCAACCGCATCTCGGCGGAGCTCTCGGAGGACGGCCGCGAGCGCTTCCTCAAGAACCCCGCCGTGGTGAACGCGATGGGCGTCGACTCGATGACGAACAGCGGCATGTGGAAGGTGCCGGTCCAGATCACCACTACCGTCGTCCCCAAGGAGAAGTCCACCACCGACATGGGCCTCAGCACCCTGAAGCCGGTGCTCGAGGTGATCAAGAAGATCAACACCGAGCTCAACCTGCGCAAGCTGATCACGATGATCCTCGACACCGCGATCGAGTTCTGCAACGCGCAGCGCGGCACGATCGTGGTGTTCGAGGGCGAGAAGTTCAAGATCGAACTCTCCCGCGACCGCCAGAAGCACGAGCTCAAGCGCCTCGAGATGGGCGTCTCCCGCACCGTGCTCAAGCTGGTGCGCGACTCCGGCAAGCGGGTGATCGCCGAGGACGCGCGGCAGGACCCGACGCTGCGGATCATCGACAGCGTGCAGGACCAGAGCCTGCTGTCGATCCTCTGCGTGCCGCTGCGGGTCAAGATGCGGCTGATCGGCGCCGTCTACCTCGACAACTCCAACGTCGTGGGCGCCTTCGGCCCGCGCGAGATCGAGATCGCCGAGATCCTCACCGACCACGCGGCGGTGGCGATCGACAACGCCCTGCTCCACATCAAGGCGATCCACGACGCGCTGACCAACCTCTTCAACCACGGCCATTTCGAGAAGCGGCTCGACAGCGAGGTCGCCCGCGCCCGCCGCCACGGCCGCCCCTGCGGCGTGCTGATGATGGACGTGGACGACTTCAAGAAGATCAACGACACCTACGGCCACGACGCCGGCAACGAGATCCTCAAGAAGGTCGCGCGCGTGCTCGCCACGACGATGCGGACCGACGACCTGGTGGCCCGCCGGGGCGACGACCGCGACTCCGCGCCCGTCGTGGCCCGCTACGGCGGCGACGAGTTCGAGATCATCCTCCCCGAGACCAGCCGCGAGGGGGTGCAGCGCGCCGGCGAGCGCATCCTCGACGCCGTGCGCAAGGAGGAGTTCCGCTACGCCGACCACGCCATCTCGCTCGCCTTCTCCATCGGCGGCGCCGTCTACCCGGACGACGCGAACGACGCGCGCGAGCTGCTTCTCAAGGCCGACGAAGCCCTTTATGCTGCGAAGCGAGCCGGGAAAAACCGGGTCGTTCTGGCACCCGTCAAGACCCCTGGCAATACCTGAACCAGCACCCCGTACAGGCGGATAACCACCCCCCTCCTGTCCCCCTGTGGGAGACGCTTGCCCTCCCCCGGGAGGGAGGGGGGGAGATTCTTCTGCCGGTGCACTGGGTAGGGCGTGCTGGTTCTTCCTCCGTCCTGATTCGCGCATGAATCGGCGTTCCCCTCCTTCGCTGCGCTCGTTATAATTCTCCGGTGCAGGAAGAGAGCCTGTTCGGCCGGATCGCCGTCGAGGAGGGCTTCGTCACGCAAGGACAGCTCGATTCGGCGATGAGCGACTCGAACGGGGCCACCCTCAGCGAGGTGCTCGTCAACCGCGGCTTCCTCAACCCCTCCCAGGTGCAGATCATCCGCGACATCCAGCGCATCCACATGGCCGAGGTCAGCGCCCCCGCGGAGTCCGGCGGGCTGCTCCGCCACGACCGCTTCATGCTCCCCTGCTCCGGCTGCGACACCTACTACCTGATCCAGGGCTACGCGGAGGGCACCAAGTTCGTCTGCCGCAAGTGCCAGAAGGTGCTCGTGGTCCGGCGCGTCGCCGAGCCCGAGCGGCCGCGAAGCCCCTCGGGCGCCCGCCGGGTCGGCCCCTACGAACTGCTGGACGAGATCGGCCGCGGCTCGATGAGCGTCGTCCACCGGGCGCGGCACCTGGAGACGGGCGCCCTCGTCGCGCTCAAGGTGCTCAAGGAGTCCGACACTCCCAATCCGAACTATCTCCGGCGCTTCCAGCAGGAGGCCCGGGCCGCGGGACGCCTCTCCCATCCGAACATCGTCCCCGTCCTGGACTCCGGCGAGCACGACGGGACCTACTACATCGCCATGGCCGTCGTCGAAGGGGTCGCGCTGGACCGCGCCCTGGCGACGAACCGGCTCACGCTCCGGCAGTTCGTCGAGGTGCTGGAGCAGGTCGCCCATGCGGTCCACCACGCGCACCAGCAGGGGATCATCCACCGGGACCTGAAGCCCGCGAACATCATCCTCGACGCCGCCGGGCGGCCCCACGTGAGCGACTTCGGACTGGCCAAGATGGACCACCTGGAGAAGGCCTCCACCCAGGGCGGCGGCAAGATCGGCACCCCCTACTACATGTCCCCCGAGCAGGTGATGGGCGACGTGCCCGGCACCGACGCGCGGAGCGACATCTACGCCCTGGGGGTGATGCTCTACGAGGCGCTCACCGGGAAGGTCCCCTTTCCCGGCAACTCCGTCGTGCAGGTCTACTTCGCGATCCTCAATGGCGCCCCGACCGCCCCCTCGGTCCTGAATCCCCGGACGCCGCGCGCGCTCGAGGCGATCTGCCTCCGCGCGCTGGAGCGGGACAAGACCCGGCGCCAGGCCTCCGCCCTCGAGTTCGCGGAGGAGCTGCGCCGCAACTACCTCGATACCCCCGTGAACGCCCATGGCGCCTAAGCACGAAGACCATCTGGTCGGCAAGACCTTCGAGAAGTGCCGAATTCTAGCCAAGCTCGGCACGGGCGGCATGGGCTCCGTCTGGCTCGCCGAGCACTTCGGCCTCGGCCGCAAGGTCGCCGTCAAGATCCTCCCGCCCGAGATGGGCCGCGACCCCGAGTACGTCGCCCGCTTCATGCGCGAGGCGACCACCGCGGGCAGGATGGAGCATCCCAACATCGTCCAGATCCACGACGTGGGCTACGCCGAGGGGCGCCACTTCATCGTCATGCAGTACGTCGACGGCGAGTCGCTCTCCACGGTCGTCGAGAACCTGGGCGCGATGGAGCCCCGGGACGCCGCGAAGATCGCCGCCGGCATGCTCCGCGGCCTGCAGCACGCCCACGAGGAGGGCGTGGTCCACCGCGACGTGAAGCCCGACAACGTCCTGATCACCAAGGGCGACGAGCCCAAGCTGCTCGACTTCGGCCTGGCGATCGAGACCGAGACCGCGCTCCAGATCACCAAGGACGGCATGGTCGTCGGCACGCCCTACTACCTCGCGCCCGAGCAGGCGCGCGGGCAGAAGGCGACCCCCCTCTGCGACGTCTACGCCGCCGGCGTGACCCTCTATTACCTGCTCACGGGCAAGCGACCCTTCGTCGGCGCCACCGCGCTCGCCGTGCTCAACAAGCACATCCACGAGCCGCCCGTGCCGCCGATGAAGCATAAGCCGGCCATCCCCAGGCCGCTCAACGACATCGTCCTCAAGATGATGGCGAAGAAGCCGGCCGACCGCTACCAGAGCGCCGGCGCCGCCGCGAACGACCTGGAGGCCTTTCTCAAGGGCAAGGAGATCCAGGTCCGCGTCCCGATCACCCTTCCCTTCGGACTCGACCGCCTCACGAGGAAGCAGCAGATCCTGGCCGGCGCGGGCGCCGGGACCGGGCTCCTCCTGCTGCTGATCCTCCTCATCGCCGCCTTCTCGGGCGGCGGAGCCAGGACTCCGCCCGACAAGACGGCCCAGAATCCGGTCCCGCCCGCGGCGGTCAAGCCGCCCCTCAGCGACAAGCTGCTCGAGGTCGTCCAGTTCGAGAAGAAGAACAAGGACAATTTCGCGGCCTATCCGGACGTGTTCACCGCGTACGACGACTTCATCAAGTCCACGACCTCGGCGGACTACATCGAGAAGGCCCGCCAGGGGAAGAAGGCCTTCTACGACTACGTCGAGAAGCGGGCGGGCGAGGAGCTCGACAAGGCGCTCAAGGAGCCGGACCCCTACCGCCGCGTCAAGGCGCTCCGGGACTACCCGCAGCCGCTGCTCGATCTCACGCCGATCGACAAGCGGCTCCGCGAGGAGCGGGCGATCGCGCTCGGCGAGGCCGAGACGAAATACCTGTCGGACGAGAAGAAACTCGACGCCCGGCTCAAGGAGGGCAAGTTCAAGGAGGCCGCGCCCCTCCTGGACCAGCTGCTCCCGGTGGCCGAGGGCACGCGCCGCACGCGCCTGGAGCGGCTGAAGGCCGAGCTCCCCCGCCTGGAGCGCGAGTTCAACGACGCCGTCCTGCGCAAGGTTTCGGACGAGTTCGCGCTCGTCCACTCCTCCTTCGAGGAGTCGATGGCGAGGCGCGAAACCGCCGCCGCGTACTTCCGGGTCTCGAAGTTCCTGAAGGACCAGGCCGAGGAGGAGCGGTCCTGCTCCCGCGTGCCTGCGCTGAACTACGACGTCCTCTTCCGGGCGACGGCCGACAACGCCTTCAAGGACACGGCGCTGCTCCAGGTGCGTTCGGCCCTCGCCTCCGCCTTCCTCAAGGCCCAGGACAGCCTTCCCTACCGGATGCTCTCCGACCTGCAGGATGCGCTCGACGTCGAGATGCTCGTCACCGAGGCGAGCCAGGGCCTCTACTCGCTCTTCCAGAAGGGGACGGAGATCCGGCTCGCGACCTACGGCTCCAGCGGCCGGGTCATCGTCAACGCCAAGGGTTTCGGCTTCCAGCCCAAGGGAGGCGCCGAGAAGTCCTTCACCACGCGCGACCTCCACCCGGAGGACCTCGTCGCGCTCGCCGCCGTCTTCGAAGGCGTGACGGTTGAGAAGCTGTACGAGGGCAACGACCTCCTCTGCCGCGCGGCCGGGGCGGCCTACCTGCATTCGGCCGTCCCCGAGCGCTGGGCCCAGGCGGCCCGCTGGTTCCGACGAGCGGAGGAGATCGGCCTCTCGGGCCTGGGATTCCGCCTCGAGGGCTTCCGCGAGCGCGGCTACCAGGAGGTGCGGGACCGCATTGCCGCCTCGAAGGCGCAGCTCGACAAGAAGAACTACGAGGCGGCCAAGCAGCCGCTCGCGGCGATCCAGGCCGCCTGGGCGCACGATCCGCTGCTCAAGGAACAGATCGGACGCGCGATGGCGGCGATCCTCGTCGCGGAG
This sequence comes from Planctomycetota bacterium, assembly GCA_016200125.1. The sequence goes on along the minus strand of JACQFK010000281.1, from coordinate 4,718 downwards.
GTCCTCCAGTACGAACGGGCCCGGGACCCGCAGCGGCTCAAGCAGGCGGCCCGCGCGCTCCGCACGGGCTACCCGGGCCTCTACCGCGAGGAGGACGTCTTCGCCCCCTACGCCAACGCCCTGCGCCAGACCGGGACCTGGAGCCCCGCGGGCAGCCTGCTCAACGACGACTGGACCTGGGAGGGCAAGGCGCAGGGCACGCCGGCGCCCGTCGACGACGAAACGAGGTCGAGCCGCGGGCTCCGCCTGAAGCCGAACCAGTCGATCGAGCTCTCCGCCGTGAAGACACGGGGCGCCAGCGGCGCGGCCGTGGAGCTCTCCGTCTCCGGCACCTTCAGCTCCTTCGCCAGCGGGTTCAAGTTCGACGCCTCGACGAAGGACGGGCGCTACCGCCGCCTGGTCGTCCGCGACACGGGCGAGCTGACGCTCTACGAGTTCGACGGCTTCGAGGAGAAGCGCAGCGCGTCGGCCTCCCTCGGCCGGAAGCTCGCGGCGGGCCAGTGGATCGACCTCGCCTTCGTGGCGGAGGGCGGCGACATCGCCTGCTACGCCGCCGAACGTCCCCTGCTGCTCGTGGCCGCGGCGCTGCCCGGCGACCGCGACCTGGGGCTCACCACGACGGGCGAGGCGAATTTCCGGTCGATCCGCCTGAGGAAGTGACCCTGCCTTACTGCTTCTTCACCTTCTGGATGAGCAGTCCGGCGCTGAAGAGGAGCAAACCCGCGAGAAAGTACGCCACTTCGGCCTTGAAGGAGGAGTCGCTGTTGTAGCTCAGCCCGATCATGAGGCCGACGCCCACCACGCAGATGCCGATTCCCTGGAGGAAGCGGCCGACGACGTAGAGCCCGATGGGAACCCCCGGCTACTTCTTCTCTTCGGTCGAGCCGCCTTCCTTCTTGGGCTCTTCCTTCTTCTCCGCGTCCGGCTTCTTCGTGTCGGGCGGGCGGGGGTCGGAGTCCGGCAGGTCGCCGTCCTTGCTGACGAACTTCGCGGCCTTGGCCTTGACGATCTCCTTGGAGATGACCTTCTCGCCGTTGCACTGGTCGCACTTGCGCGTCCCCTTGCAGATCGGGCACTGCTTGGAGCCCTTGCAGTTGGGGCAGTTCGGCGACTGGCCGGCGTAGATCAGGACGCCCGTGCCGCGGCAGTTGTAGCACTCGCCCTTGGTCTGCTCCATCGCGGTGCAGGCGGCGCAGACGCCGGAGCCCTGGCAGGACGGGCAGCGGTAGTCCTTCGGCCAGGTCATGTCGGTCTTGCACTTCTTGTTCGGGCAGCGCGCGGTGTCGACCGCGATGGGATCGCCGCAGCCGGGGCAGTTGGTCTGCACCGTGCGGATGTCCTTGTCGTTGACCGTGACGGGCGTGAAGCCGATGAACGTGACGACGCCCTCCTGCTTCCCGCCTCCGCAGGCCGCGAGGAATGACGCCGCCAAGAGGACCGCCGCGTGCTTGAGCTTCATCGGTTTCTCCTCAGAGTGGCCCCATGATACCCCCGGGCCCAACCCATTTCAACATTACTTAAGGACGGACGGAAGAGCCGGGTTCCGGCACAAGTCCGGCGAGAATCCTGCCGAGCAGCGCGGCCATCTTCGACCGCGCCCCGGCCGCCGTCTCGAGCACCTCGGCGTGCGACAGCGGCGCCTTCGTCGTCCCCGCCGCCGCGTTCGTGATCACCGAGATCCCGATCACGCGCAGGCCCGCCTGCCGAGCCGCGATCGCCTCCGGCACCGTCGACATCCCGACCGCATCCGCCCCCAGCCGGCGCAGCATGCGGATCTCGGCCGGCGTCTCGTAACTCGGCCCCGCCATCGCGGCGTAGACGCCCCGCTTCAACCCGCGGAGCGGCGACGCGTCATACACGCGGGTCAGGTCGACGAAATGGGCTCCCCCGCGCAACGGACTGGCCCCCATTAGGTTAAGATGATCGGTGATCGCCATCAGGTCGCCGGGCTTGAGTCTGCGATTCACCGCGCCGGCGGCGTTGGTCAGGATGAGCGTCCGGACGCCCAGGCGCGCCATCACGCGGACGGGATGCACGACCTCGTCCATCGAGCGGCCTTCGTAGAAATGGACGCTGCCCCGCAGGATCGCCGCGCGCCCCACGATCGAGAGGCGGCCCGGATGACCCGCGACGCGGACCCGCGGGAAGCCGGGGATTCGCGCGTACGGAATTTCCAGGGAGGCGCGGCCGAGGTCGAGATCGCCCATCCACGAGCCGAGGATGACGGCCGTTCGGGGGAGCGAGGGAAGGCGGCGGCGCAGGTAGGAGGCCGCGGCCTCTGCGGCCGTCACGTCACGACCGCGAACATGACGCCTTCGAACACCAGCTTGCCGTTGACGACGCCCTGGCTGTCGCACTTGAGCCCGCGGCGCGACATCTCCTTGAGGCGGGACACGATGTAGACGCGGTCGCCCGGCCGCACCGCGCCGCGAAAGCGGACGCCGTCGATGCCCGCGAAGACCACCAGCCGGTCGCGGATCTCCGGCATCAGCTGCTTGTAGGCCACGAGCGAGACCTGCGCGGTGGCCTCGACGAGGACCACGCCGGGCAGGATCGGATTCCCCGGGAAATGGCCCGAGGCCCAGAACTCGTCCTTCCCGACGTTCTTCCATCCGCCCACCGTGTAGGTCTTCTCGTCCAGGTGGAAGATCCCGTCGACCAGGGCCATGTGGTCGCGGTGGGGCAGGACCTTGGCGATCGCCTCCCGGTCGAAGATCGGGCGTTCGATCGAATACTTCGCGGGATCGAGGAGGAATTCGGTCGGCACGGGGAGCGATTGTAGCGGCGCGGAAAACCTTTGCCAAGAAAACAAGAACGCCCGGGCGGGAGGGCCCCGCCCGGGCGTGGGAATCGCCGCCGGTCAGAACTGCTTCTTCTCGCCCTTCTTTTCGGGCTTCTCGCCCTTCTTCTCTGGCTTCTTCCCGTCGTCCTTGTCGTCGCCCTTCTTCCTGAACTCGAAGCGGAACTCCTCGTCCTTGAACTTGGGGGCGAACTCGCGCCACTTGGGGATGAACTCCCGGAAATCCTCGAAGTCCCGGAACTTGGGCATCGACTTGAAGTCGAAGGGCAGGTTCTTGAAATCGAAGCGCGGCAGCTCCTGGTCGAGCCGCTTCTCCAGGTGGTCCAGCCGGTCGAGCACGCGCTGGAGCAGCTCCTCGGTGCTGCGCGGCTTCGGCTCCTCGCGCTTCTCGCCCTTCTTCTCCAGCAGGCGCTCCCGAGCGGCCCGGAACTCCTTCTCCAGCCGGTCCCGTTCCGACTCGAACTTCTGCTGCAGCCCCTTCATCGCGCGCTCGAAGTCGCGCTTGAGCTCGTCGGCCTTCCGCTCCCGGTCGTCCTGCGCCGACGCCAGTCCCGCCGCGCCCAGGAGCAGCGCCAGGGTCGCCACCGCCGTCTTCATCGTCCTACCTCCGTGCTTATTCGTTAGTTACACAGACGGCGGCGAAAGTTCGCCGTTTCGGGAAAACCGCACGAATCACGAAAGCAGGTGCTTCCGGATCTCGTCGACGAGCTTCTCCTTCTTGACGTGGCCGACGATCCGGTGGACTTCCTTCCCCGCCTTGAAAAACACGAGCGCCGGGATCGAGCTGATGCCCACGTTCGACGCGGCCTCGCCGGTCTCGTCCACGTCCGCCCCCACGATCTTCACCTGCGATCCCAGTTCCGCCGCCACCTGCTCCACCACGGGAGCGAGGATCCTGCAGCCCCCTCACCACTCCGCCCAGAAGTCGACCAGGGCCGCGGGGGCCTGGAGGACCTCGGCGTCGAAGGTCTGGTCGTTCACCGCGGGAAGATGGGACATGGGTTCCTCCTCAGCGTCCCCCGCCGTTGGTCTGCGGCGGCGGAGAAAGCCCCAGCCTGAGGAACTCGATGAACTCGGCTTCGGACACCTTGCCCAGGATCCGCGAGCGCTCGACGCCGTCGGGGCCGAGCGTCACGTAGAACGGGAGCGCGTAGCCCTGGAACTTCTCCACCAGGAGCTTGCGGTTCTCCTCGTCCCCCTCGCGGTGCTTCGGGTCCGACTTGCGGTCCGTGTAGAGCTCGGCGAAGACGAAGCGCGAGGCCAGCTCGCGGACCGCCGCGCTCGCCAGCACGGTGCCCTTCATGACCTGGCAGTTGGTGCAGGTCACGCCGGTGAATTCCAGGAAGATGGGCTTGCCGCTCTTCTTCGCCTCCGCCAGCGCGGCGGGATAGCTGGCGATGTCCCCTTCCTTGACCTCCCCGGGCGGCAGGACGCCGTCGAGCCAGCCGAGCGCCCGGCCGTCGTAGCCGCTGGCGAAGGAAACGGCGACCACCCCGAACAGGAGCGCCACCAGCATGCGCGCGATGCCGATCTGGCGGCGGACCGGAGGGCCCGCAGCGTCCTCCGCCGGCGCGGGATCCGGCTCGTCGCCCTTCAGCTGGAAGACCCGGAGCAAGTAGAGGATGGTGAAGCCCAGCGCGGCCACCCAGAAGGAGATCATGACCCAGCGGGTGAGCACGCCCCATCCACCGACGGTGTCCGCCTTGGACAGATAGAACATCGCGACGGCCAGTTCGACGAAGCCCATCGTCACCTTCACCGTGTGGAGCCAGTCGCCGCTGCTCTTCCGGACCGTGGTGATCAGCGAGGGGAAGATGCCCATGATGACGAAAGGGGCGGCCATGACGGTCGAATAGACGAGCATCCCCACGATGCCCATGAAGCGCGTGTGGGCGTCGGAGGAGGCGGAGGCCGCGAG
>JACQFK010000258.1 GCA_016200125.1 Planctomycetota bacterium | reverse complement strand
CCCGTTGCGGATCTTGCTCGAGTAGCCGAAAAGCTGGACGGTCACCTGCTGATTGTGGTCGACCGCGGTCGTGCCGCGGGCGCCCCGGACGCAGGTGCTGCCGTCGGTGAGGATCACCTCCTCGCCGATGAGGACGGGCGAGAACTCGCTCCCGCCGGGAAGGATGCCTGAGTTCTTGAGGGTGATGTTCGTCGAGGTCGGGGTCAGCGAGCTCGAGAGCTTCGTCATCAGCTCCGTGCCGCCGGGCGTGGTGTAGTGCATGAACTTCGCCTGCGGGTCGGAGAAGCCGTCGACGAGCATCGCCAGGTTGGCGTAGCGGTTGTCCTTCCAGTGGGCGCTGAAGTGGGTCCAGGTGTCGGGCGCGATCTTGAAGTTGGGCCAGCGGATCTCGGCGACGCCGTTGGCGATCCGGCCGAAGGGATCGGCGCTGTTCGGGATCGTCGCGTCGGCCGCGGTGAGGACGAGGTCGCTGCCCTCCACGCGGAGCGTGACGCGGTTCGTCGTCGGCTGCTCCTGGATGTCGAAGAGCATCACGTCCCCGGGCGTGCCGTCGAAGCGGGTCCAGACCTCGAAGCCGCCGGAGCCCGTGTCGGGCCGCTGCTGGGCGGGCTGGAGCTGGTCGTCCTCGGACGTGTGGTTCAGCGCGAAGAACTGGTTCCAGGGGAAGGTCTCGGGGCCGCCCGTGTGCTTCCCGTCGAGCTCGTCCTTGTAGTGGTTGCGGTTGTGCGGATCCTTCCAGCCCTGGAGGTCCTGCTCGTAGCGCCGGTCGGGCAGCTCGCCGCGCTCGTCCTGCGCGGGCAGCACGGTGACGAAGGCCTCGTTGCCCTTGGGGCCGGGCTTCTGCTGGGGCTTGAGCGTCACGTCCGCCATGTCGGTGTAGGGCCGAGGATAGGTCAGCACGCGGTTGCCGTAGGGGAAGCCGCCGAAGGCGAGCTTGGGGTTCACCGCCTGCATCGCCGTGACGAGCTGCGACATCATTTGGTTGAAGTCGTACTGGCTCTCGCAGTAGCGCCGCAGGGTCGTGGGGGGCGAGACGCTCACGACCTCGCGGTAGCCGCGGCCGGCGACCTCGGTGCCCGCGGGGTTGTTCATCGACGCGAAGGACTCCAGCGTGTAGACGTCGTAGGACTTGAAGCAGATGGGCACCGTGCCGCTGCCGTTGAGCAGCGCGGCGTTGGGGCAGACCGAGTTCAGCGCGACCGCGACCTTCTGCTGCGGGCTCAGCGACGCGCTCGCCAGCGCGAGGAGGAACTGCTCGAGGCGCTGGATGTCGCGGCCCGCGAAGCGGGTGGCCAGCTGGGACGCGGACCCGCGGTCGACCAGGCTGCCCGGCACGTTGTACAGGTTGAGCCCCTCGAACATCGCGGTCAGCGTCTCGCGCTTGGCGGTGTTGAGGTTCACCGGGTGGCGCTGCTCGACCTCGATGACGCCGTCGATGTAGGAGGCGACGGACTGGTCGGTCGAGAAGCCGTTGGTGCCGCCCGAGCCCAGGATCGAGTTGCCGCTGATCTTGGTCTCCATCGACCTCATCCCGCCCTTGCTCACGCGGACGCGGGACTGCGGCCCGAGGAGGTGGAGGTTGTCGACCGTGATGCCCCCGCTGCCCTGCCCGTTCTGGAATCCGACGGGCCGGATCTTCTGGGGGGCGATCCAGGTGGCGTCGCGGCCGGAGTAGATCGTGATGTAGTCCTTGAGGTTGATGACCCGGCCGTCGACCATCGACGCCAGGTTCCTCAGCGCCGAGGGGTTGCAGGTCCGGGCGTTGAGCTTGCCCTGCTCGTCCTGGACGGTGACGCCCCAGATGGACCCCTTCGGGTCGGAGATCTTGACCTTCGACTTCAGATCGTCGTCGAGGCGGATGTCGAATTCCTGGTCGGTGTCGTAGTAGTAGGACGAGGAGAGGCCGCTGGGGGCGCGGCGCTCCAGGGGATCGACGCTGAGCATGAGGCGCCACATTGCGTAGTTCTTGGCGCCGTCGGCCCCGTAATCGGCCTGGGAGAGGTAGCGGGCGGTGGTGCCGCTGCGCTCCTGGAGGATCATGGAGAGCACGAAGGGCGTGGCGATGATCGAAAGCGCCAGCACCACGGTCATGACCAGGATGAGGGCCAGACCTTCGTCGCGACGCTGGTTCATGTTCGCTCGCTCCCCTTTGTCCCCGCCCGACGCCTTTGGCCGCTTACTCCTATAGTACAGCAAGTCCTTCCATTTCAGCGGGTTTCGAGCAAAAACCCCAGGGATATGACACTCCGGAGGCCGCTTTATTCACCCCGGAAACAAAGGAACCCGGTCCATTCGTCGCGGGTCGATCGAAGGACCGGGTTCCGACAACAATTCGTTCAGCGGCGGCGGTCGGGGTCCCGCTGCGGAGGCGGCGGGGGGGGAGGAGGAGGACTGCGCCGCTCGACGGGGGGCGGCGGCGGGGGCGGAGGCGCGCGACGCTCTACGGGAGGAGGAGGCGGGGGAGGATTCCTCGGGGGATCCCGGCGCTCGACCGGCGGCGGCGGAGAAGGCGGAGCCTTCGGGGGATCGCGGCGCTCCACCGGCGGAAGCTTCGGCGCTTCGCGGTCCGGGGCGGGAGCGCGGGGGATCTCGCGGGAAGACTTGGGCCCTTCGCGATGATCGGGGGGCGGAGCCTTCGGCGCTTCCCCGTCCGGCGCGGGCGTGCGGGGGATCTCGCGGGAGGCCCGGGGCGCTTCGCGATGATCCGGGGTCGAGGGCGCGGTCGGAGCCGGAGTTCTCGTCCCGTCGTGATGCGGCGGAGGAACGGGCGTCCGGGCCGCCGGGGACCGGGGGACCTCGGCTCCGCGTTCGCCGAAGGACTTCGAGCGCGACGTCTCGGGAGCCACGGGCCTCAGGATCCTGTCGGGCTGACGCGAGTAGAGATTGTCGGGCTTGTGCATCGTGACCGGCGTGGGAGCGGGAGCGGCATGGCCCGCGCGGTAGAGGCCCACGGAGCCGCCCACGCCGACGGACAGGGTCGGCGCACGCCAGCCCGTGGAGTAGCCGACGCCCGCCCACGCGCAGGAAGATCCCGTTCCGACCCGCAGGGTCCAGTTGCAGACCGCGGGGCTGTAGCGCACGCAGGCGCCCCAGGTCAGCGGACGGGAATAGCAGACGTTGCCGCTCCAACGGCGGTAGCTCCATCCCGTGCCGTACACGACCGACCCGCCCCAGGCGTAGCAGCCGCGGTAGCCCGGGTAGTAGCCGACATAGATCGCGCGGGCGCTGACGCTGAAAATGCGGCAGAACGTGACGTAGTAAAAGGGACAGCTCGGAGGGATGAGATAGATGGGACCCGGAACCCAGCTGCAGACGAACCAGGGCCCCACCGCGTAGTCCGAGTCGTACCAGATGCCCTCCTGGCACCAGTAGTAGCGACGGTCGACGAGGAAGATCGGACACGGAGTGTTGACCGCATAGCGGACGGAGCACTGCGGGATGTCGGCGAACTGGGGCTCCCCGTCGAAGACCGGCGCCGCGTCGGGCGCCGCGCCCGGCTTCACGGCCTCCGTCTGGGGGATCTGCGCGTTCTTCAGGGCCTCGCGGGCCTGGGCGGTGCCGGCGACGCAGGCGAGCACGTGCTGCTTCTCGCTCGACAGCGGGAT
>JACQFK010000257.1 GCA_016200125.1 Planctomycetota bacterium | reverse complement strand
GTGCCAGGCCGCTTGAACAGGATGCCCGTGGTGTCGATGTAGCCTTGGAACAGCGTTTGGGGCTCGGCCGCCTTGGCCTTCAGCTTCTCCGCGAGCAGGTCGGCTTCCTTTTTCTTCTGGATCTCGATGCCGATCTTCGCCGCTTCGACCACCCGGTTGACCGCCAGGACACGCTCCAGGCCGCGGTCGGCCTCGGCGCGCAGCGCCTCGGTCGTGGCCTTCTCCTTTGCCGCCTTGAAGTCGGCGATGACGGACGCGTAGTCCATCTGGTCGAAGCGCTTCTCGCTCATGAGCTGGTCCTGCCGCTTGAGCTCGGCATGGGCCGCGTCGATCAGCTGCCGCGCCTCGGCATCGGAGCCGCCGGCCGCCGGGGCCTCGACCTTCTTCGCCGTCTTCTTCTCATCCGCGGGGGGCTCCGCCGCCACCGCGCGCGACGTGTGGACGTACTTCTTGCCCACGTAGTACTTCACCGAAGCGGGCGCCTCGATCTTCAGCCAGCCCATGTGCTCGCCGGCGACCTTGACCGCCTCGCCTTCCTTCAGCGTGCAGAGGACGTCCGCGTTGACGCGGCTGTCCAGCCGGACGGGAACCTCGTTCACCGACGCGGTGCCCTTGTCCCCCTCGCGCTTGATGCTCTTCGAGGAGACCCAGACCAGGCTGTTCTTGGGCGGAAGGATCTGGAAGTACTCGTCCTTCTCCGCCACGACGGTGACCTTCTCGCCGAGCCCGAGCACCGCGGTGATGATGCTCGTCGCGTCGTTCTTCGGGAACATCCGGACGTTCAGGCGCTCGACCGTAACCTCGCCCTCGTACGGATAGCTCTTCTTCTCGAACGCGACCTTTTCCTGGCCCGCCTTGACGTCGTCCTGGGCCGACACGCCGGCGGACATCGCCGCCAGCCCCACAACCGCAACCAGCCACTTCGTCATCATGTCCCCCTCTCCTCCGATAAAAATTTCAATGTCGACAGGTCAGTGTGAACAGGGAATCCACGGAATGTTCAGGATGAGTTGGCTGAAGTGATGCGCATGTTTCCCCTCTCTCTTGTACGGCCCCACGTTACCCCTGCCGCGTCTCTCCTCGCGACAGGAACATTATAACATACAATTTACGGATTGGGGGCGGAATCCGTCGGCGCGGCGTCAGTTTTCTTCATCGACGGATCCAGCTCGACGCGGGCGCTGTTCACCGTGTCCTGGATGAACACGTCCCGGTAGCGCTTCTTCGCCTCCTCGTCCAGGCCCCGGCGCTGGCCCGTGAACTGCGCGCTCGCGTCCTCCGGAGGCACGTCCGCCAGGTCCTCGAGGTAGACCACGTAGGCCCAGTCGGCCTTGTCCTTGTTCTGGATGTTCGTGCCCGGCAGCATCGTCGCCTTCCCCGGCTTGAGCTGCCCGACCTGCCGGCCGATCGCCTGGCCCAACTGGGCATCATCGATCCCCGTATCGCCGCCGCCGACCTTGAAGTACCGCGTCAGGCGCCAGTCCAGCGGATGCTTCATCCGCGCGGAGATCATCCCGTGCGTCGTGATCTCCTGCACGACGTTGTTGGCGGCCAGCTGGGTCTTCTTCTTGACCTGCTCCTTCTGGAGCTCCTTCACGATCGACTCGCGGATGCGCTCGGTGATGCCGGGGTCCAGCGCGTCGATCTTCTTCTGCAGCCGGAAGAGCACCACGCCCTTGCCGGTGCGCACCTTCTGCGAGACGTCGCCGACCTTCGTGTTCCCGTCGAAGGCCCAGGTCCCCAGGTTGCTGCCGGAGCCGACGGTCTTCTCGACGTCCTCGACCTGCTTCGGGTCGAAGGAGGTCGTGATGTCGTGGACCAGATCGATCTTGTCCTTCTCGAATTGCTTCTTGAGCTGGTCGAAGACGTCGTCGGGATACTTGTTGTTGTTCGCGGTGGCCGCGGCGCCGAGCGCGACGTCGACCTTCGCCATGATCTCCGCCGCCTTGAGGTCGGCGGCCTTCTGCTTGATCTTGTTGGGGATCTCCCCCTTCACCTCGTCGAACGACTTGTACTCCGGCTTCTCGTCGGGCTTGTGCTCCTCGCCGGGATGATGCTCGTGGGGCTTGGCGAACTCGATTTTCATGTTGTCGTCGTAGTACTTCTTGATCTCGGCCTCGCTGGGCTCGGGCTCCTTCTTCTTCAGCTCCTCGGCGTCGGCCATCAGGTACGACACGAGGACCTTGCCCGGGACCTTGAACTTCTCCTTGTTCTTCTGGTAGTAGCCGGCGATCTCGTCGGTGGTCGGCGTCTTCACGTCCTTCAGGTAGTCCTTGGGATCGAAGGACGCGTACCAGACCCGCGCCATCTGGTGGCCGGTCATGAGGCGGTCGTAGACCTTGTCGTAGTCCGCGAACTCTGAATTGCTGATCAGGTTCAGCAGCTTCTCGATCATGACGTGCTCGTGGATCCAGGCCTGGAACGACGAGAACGAGACGTGGAAGAGGTCGGTCGCGATCCGGTTCATGATCTCGTCGGAATACTCCGCGCGCGGGGCGAAGCGCTGGAAGATCTCCCGCATCTCGACGAGCGACTCATGCTCGGTCGCGTCGATCCCGTTGGCCTTCGCTTCGCGGAGGAGGATGATGTCCTCCCAGGCCTGCTTCTGGAGGTCCGCCGTCTTCGGGGGCTCCGGCATGCGGCCGTAGCGCATGAGCATCAGCGTCATGGGCTCGTCGTACTTCTTGCCCCACCAGCTGGCGGGGGCGGTCCCCAGGTGGCGGTTGAATTCGCCTTTGGAGATGTGGATCGTGCCGTAGAGGACGCCCGCGTCGCCCTTGTCCTCCTCCTTCTCCATGCCGCTCTTCCCCATGTAGCCCCAGAGGACGAGCGGGACCACCATGATGACGACGATGAAGGCGAAGAGCCCGCGGGTGGACTTGTGGACGAACTTCTGGAAGCTGAAATTCATTTGACCTCTTCAGGGCGCGGCAGATCCTCGATCGCGTTGATACCGAAGGTGTCCAGGAACTCCTTCGTCGTCCCGTACTGGAGCGGCGACCCGGGGATCTCCTCGCGCCCGACAATCTTGACGAGGCTCCGCTCCATCAGCGCCCGGATCAGCTCTCCCGACGCGGCCCCGCGGATGGCCTCCAGATCGACCCTCTTGATCGGCTGCTTGTACGCGATGATCGCCAGGGTCTCCAGCGCCGCGGTGGACAGCTTCCGGTCCGCCTTTGCCTTCTTGAGCTTGGCGATTATATCGGCGTGCTGGGAACGGGTCAACAACTGGTAGCCGCCGGCGATCTCCTCGAGCGAGAAGGCGCGGCCGGTCTGCTCGTACTCCGTCTTGAGCAGCCCCAGCGCCTCCCGGATCTCGTCCGGCTTGGCCTCCGGGAACACGTCCTTCAGGCGCCCGAGCGTCATGGGCTCGTCGCAGGTGAACAGGATCGCCTCGACGCCTTGCTTCAGGTTATCCACGCGGCCGCCCCCCTCGCAAAATAGGTCAGGATGAAATCCGACCCGGCCCGCTTGATGGAGGTGAGGACTTCGAGAATGACCTTCTTCTCATCGATCCACCCTCTCTCCCCGGCCGCCTTGATCATCGCGTACTCGCCGCTGACGTTGTACGCGGCCATCGGGCAGCCGAACTTCTCCTTCGCCCGCCGGATGATGTCAAGATAGGCGAGCGCCGGTTTGACCATGATTATATCCGCTCCTTCGCGAAGATCAAGGTCGATCTCCCGCATCGCCTCGTCGCCGTTGGCGACGTCCATCTGGTAGGCCTGGCGGTCGCCGAACTGCGGCGCCGACCCGGCCGCCTCGCGGAAGGGCCCGTAGAACGCGCTCGCGTACTTCGCCGCATACGACAGGATCGTCGCCTTCGGCAGCGCGCTCCGCAGCGCCCCCACCACCCCGTCCATCATCCCGCTCGGAGCCACGACGTCCGCCCCGGCTTCCACATGGGAGACCGCGATCTTCTGCAGAATCGGCAGCGTCGCGTCGTTGTCGACCTCGCGCCCCTTCAGGACCCCGCAGTGGCCGTGGTCGGTGTACTCGCACATGCAGACGTCCGTGATGACGACCAGGTCCGGCAGCGCGTCCTTCAGCGCCCTCACGGCCTGCTGGACGATGCCGTTCTTCGCCCAGCCGCCCGTCCCCCTGGCGTCCTTGCTCGCCGGGATGCCAAACAGGATCAGCGAGCCCACGCCCGTCTTGACCAGCCCCCGAGCCTCCTTGAGCAGTTCGTCGATGGAGAACTGGAACTGGCCGGGCATCGACGTGATCGGCTGCCGCACGCCCTTCCCAGGCCGCACGAAATAGGGCATCACGAAGTCGTCCGGCGAGAGCTCGGTCTCGCGCACGAGCTTCCGCAGGCCGGGCGACCGCCGCAGGTTCCGAAGTCGTGTCTTCATACGCTCTTCACTATCGCCTGAATCAATGCATCGAACGTGAATTTCCTGGGGACGACGGCAACCTTGAGCCCGTACTCCCGCGCCGTCTTCGCCGTGATCGGGCCGATGCAGGCGATCTTCGCGCGGATCGTCCGGCTGCCCACCGCCTCCATGAAATTCCTCACCGTCTGCGAGCTCGCGAAGGTGATCCAGTCGGCGTCGTCCACCGCCTCGACGTTCTCCGGCGCGACCTTGTCGATGCTGTAGAGGACGAGGTCGGTGACCTTCGCGCCGACCTTCGTCAGCAGCTTCTGGAAATCGGGGTTCATCAGGTTGGCGCCGGGATGGAAGACATGGGCGCCCTTCATCCCCTTCTGCGCCAGCTCCCGCGCGAGGGAGCGGCTCGTGAACTCGGCGGCGACGAGGTCCGGCTTGATGCCCCGCTCGATGAGCGCCCGCGCCGTCTGGTCGCCCACCGCGCAGACTTTCGTGCCGGCCAGCGAGCGCGCGTCGCCCGCCAGGTTCGGGAAGAAGTACTCGACCGCCGTGCGGCTGGTGAAGGCGACATGGGTGAAGCCGCTGATCCGGATGGGCTTCACGCGCAGCGGCCGGATGCGGATCGTCGAGAAGACCGCGACCTCGGCGCCCAGCGCCTCGAACTTGCGGGCCAGCTCGCTCGACTGCTCGCGCGAGCGGGTCACCACGATCTTCTGACCGAAGAGCGGCTTCTTCTCGAACCAGCGCAGGCGCCGCTCGAGATCGACGACCTGGCCGATGATCGTCACCGCGGGCGCGTCGATCTTCGCCGCGAGCGTCGCGATCGTCGACAGCGTCCCCCGCACGGTGCGCTGCCTCGGCGTGGTCGCCCACTGGATCGTCGCGGCCGGCGTCTTCGGATCCCAGCCGATGCGGACGAGCTTCTTCGCGATCTTCCCGAGCGATTTCAGTCCCATATAGACCACGAGCGTCCCGCGGCGCGGCAGGTCGGCCGCCTCGAACTCGCCGTCTTTCGTGTGGCCGGTGACGAAGGTCACCTGCGAGGCCCGGTCCCGGTGCGTCAGCGGGATTCCCGTATAGGTTGACGCTCCGATGGCCGCCGTGACACCCGGAACGACTTCGAACGGGATTCCGGCCCGCTGCAGCGCCTCGGCTTCCTCGGCGCCGCGCCCGAAGATGTAGGGGTCGCCGCCCTTGAGGTCGCCGCCCTTGAGGCGCACGACGTTGCGGCCGGCCTTCGCCTCGCGCACCAGGAGCCGGTTGATCTCGGGTTGCTCGAGTGTGTGCGTGTCGGACCTTTTTCCCGCGGAAACGTGGCGCGCGCGCGGCGCGAAATCGAGCAGCTTCGGGTTCACGAGGTGGTCGTAGACGACGACGTCCGCCGTCCCGAGGAGCGTGAAGCCGCGGTGCGTGATGAGTCCGAGGTCGCCGGGTCCGGCGCCGACGAGGTAGACGACGCCCTTTTTGTCCAGAGGCACGGCCCCACCTTATACCCGTCTTTTTCTCCGACGTCTACCGGATCGCGATGTACGGGATGAGAGCCAGGACCGCACCCAGCGCCAGCCAGGCTCCGAAGGTCAGCCAGAGGCCCTTCCGGCACTCCGGTGGAGCGGCGACGATCAGCGCACGGACCCCATAGGGCCAGAAGGCCACCGCGACTGCATAGAACAACAGACGCGGGATGAAAATCCAGTCCAGCACGCCTCCCGACTCGTTCAGAAGCCGCGCAAGCTCGCGGGCGAGGTGAATTCCCCATCCTAGAGACGTTGCCAGCGTGACTCCCGCCGCACGCAGAGCCATCCTCGGCGCCCCGTCACCGCCTTTCGAAAGCCCTTCGCCGGAGGCGCCGGTCATCAGCGCCAGAATCGCGTCCAAGGTGATGAGCACCGAGTAGGTCGTGTGATGCCAAGTGAAGACTCGGAAGATCTCCGGCAGCAACCGAAGGAGTCCGAGGAAACCGAGAATAAGGAGGAACCTGCCCAGACGCGGAACCGGCGCCAACTACTTCGACTCCGCCTCGATGCGGAGCAGTTCCTTCTCGGTGCGGAAGAACATCGCGCCTTCGATCGGCGCCGGGGACGCGAAGGTGCGCGCCTTCAGCTCGTTCTTGCCGACCTGCGTGAAGGTCTTCTCCGGTTTCACGATCGTCGTCGCGCCGTCCTCGCCCAGGAAGTAGATGTTGCCCCCGGCGAACAGCGGCGAGGCCGACGTGGCGCCGCCCACCCGCTCCTGCCAGTGGACCTTGCCCGTCTTCGCGTCGATGCAGGTCGCGACGCCCTGGTCGCTCACCATGTAGAGCTCGTCGCCCACCAGCAGCGGCGACGGC
>JACQFK010000256.1 GCA_016200125.1 Planctomycetota bacterium | reverse complement strand
TGATCCCAGGGCAGGTGCTCCGACACGGTCATCTCGCGCCGCGCGTAGAAGTCGGGGTCGAGCCCGACCTTCTCGAACACCTTCATCCAGCGGTTGAAGTCGAAGAACTCGTTCCACTCGTCGAAGCGGGCGCCCTGCTTCCGCGCCTCCACCAGCGCCGCCGAAAGCCTCCGGTCCCCCCGCGCGAAGACGCCCTCGATGTAGGACTTCTTCGGATCGTGGGACTTGAGGTGGATGCGCGTGCCGCGGGCCAGCGCCGCGAGGCGCCGTTCGACGTCCTGGACGTAGGCCAGCTCCCGCTGGCCGCAGAACTGGAAGGGCGTGTGGGGCTTCGGGATCAGCGGCGAGATGGTGACGTTGACGTCGGCGTTGTGGCCGCGGACGTCCTTGCCCACGCGCGAGACCCGCCGGGCCGTGTCGATGATCGCGTCCACGTCGGCGTCCGTCTCCATCGGGAAGCCGATCATGAAGTACATCTTCACGTGGTTCCAGCCCTCCTTGAAGGCGGCCTTCACGGTCGCCAGGAGGTCCTTGTCCTCGATCGGCTTGCGGATGATCTTGCGGAACTCCTCCGACCCGCCTTCCGGCGCGATCGTAAAGCCGCCCTTGCGCACCGAGGTCATCAGCGCGGGCAGCTCGGCCAGCTTGTCGTCCACCCGCAGCGAGGGCAGCGACACGATGACCCGGCGCTGCTTGAAGCGCGCGTTCAGCCGCGTCATCAGCTCGTGGATGTCCGGGTAGTCGCCGCTCGAGAGCGACGTGAGCGCGATCTCGTCGTAGCCGGTCGCCGCGTAGATCGCCTCCGCCTGCTGGACCAGCTGGTCCACGGGGCGGAACCGAAGCTTGTTCTTGAAGCTCACCGCGTGGCAGAAACGGCAGCGGTGGGGGCAGCCGCGCATGATCTCGAGGTTGATGCGGTCGTGGACGACCTCCGCGAGCGGCACGATCGGGCGCAGCGGGAAATAGGCCGTGCTCAGGTCCGCCACCACCGCCTTCCGGACGACGTCGCCCGTCCAGGACTCGATCCTCCCGTCAGGGAGGTGGGTCCAGGTGTAGCGCGAGGGGACGTAGGCCCCGGGAACCTTCTCGGCAATGGCCTTCAGGAGGCCGTCGCGGTCCTTCTTGAAGTCCTTCACCAGGTCGAGGAGCGCGGGCACCGCGTCCTCGCCGTCGCCCAGGATCATGACGTCGAAGAACTCGGCCAGCGGCTCCGGGTAGCTCGCGTTCACGCCGCCGCCCACGACGAGCGGGAACTCCGGCCCCCGGTCCTTCGCGAAGGTGGGGATCTGCGCCAGCTCCAGCAGGTTGAGCACGTTGCTGTACTGGAGCTCGCTCTGCAGCGAGATGCCGAAGACGTCGAACTCGCGCACCGGCCGGTGGCTGTCCACGGAGAAGAGCGGCAGGCCTTCCTTGCGCATCCGCTCCTCGAGGTCCGGCCAGGGCGAGAAAACGCGCTCGCAGAGGGCGTCGGGCCGGGCGTTGATCTGGCCGTAGATGATCTGCATGCCCAGGTGGGCCATACCGATCTTGTAGGCGTCGGGGAACCCGAGGGCGACCTTCACCTCGGCGTCGTCCTTGCGGACGCAGTTGACCTCCCCGCCCACGTACTGGCTCGGGCCCTGCACGTGCAGAAGGTGACGCTCCAGCTGCGGCCAGATGGTGGTCATGGGTGGACCGCCCACTATATCAGAGCCCCCTAGTTAAGGGAAGGTCCCCGCGGCCAGGGCGGCCGGGGAGCCGCTCCCTCCAGGAGCTTGAGCAGGCGGTCGCAGCGGGCCGCGGAGTCGAGCTCCTCCAGGAGGCCCTGCCGGGCGGCCGGGTCCTGCAGGACCAGCGACGCGACCAGGTCGCAGAGCATCCCCAGCGGGACGTCGTCGGGCGGCGCGGGGATCCCGCCCTTCATGAGGTCCTTCATGATCTGCGTGTAGAGCGCCAGGAGCGTGCGGCGCCGGCGGTCGGCAGCCGGGACCTCGGCCCTCCCCTCCTCGAGGATCTCGACCTGCGCCGTCCGGTAGGCGCCGAAGCCGACCTCCTTCATGAGCCGGACCCGCGCGAGGCCGAAGAGCACGAGGTTGAAGCGGCCGTCCGGAAGCCGCGCGTCCTCGACGATCTTGCCCATGCCGAGGATCTCGTGGACGGGCGGCGCGCCCTCGTAGTTCTGCTGCCAGCCGGGCTTGAGCAGCGCCATCGCGATCAGGCGCTCCCCCTGGAGCGCGTCGGCCGTCATCGCCCGGTAGCGCGGCTCGAAGACGTGGAGCGGCAGGAACATCCCCGGGAAGAGCACCACGTTCGGGAGAGGAAACAGCGGGACGATGCCCGAGAAGCCGGTCGGATCGAAGGCCTCGTTCCCCACGGGACCTGGACTAATCCGCCACTCCCGAGAATTCCCCCGTTACGGTGATGTTGCCCTGGTTGTCGCGGCAGATGACCCGGAAAAAGTAGGTGACGACGGTCGTCAGGCCGCTGATCGTGTCGCCCGTGGCCAGGGCGATCGTGAAGAACAGCGGGGTGGTCAGCAGGTCTTCGGCGCCGGAGGCCGTCGACATGTAGAAATCGTAGTTGGCCGCGATGTTGGCGGGAGGGCCTCCCTCCTGCGCCTGGGTCCAGGTCCAGACGATCTGCCCGGCCGTTCCGGCGCCGACCGACTGGACTGGAGCGGCGAAGATCGGCCGATTGGTGTTGCCGCTGTTGCCGACGACGAAGCGCAGCGCCAGCCCGCCCGTCGCGCCGACCTGGATCTGGAGGCCGGCGCTGGAGGTCAGCCCGTTGAAGATGAGCACCGCGTATTCCGTGTTCGGCGCGAAATTCGTCGTGTTGTTGACGAGGATCTGGAAGCTGCCGGGAAGATAGGTGAACGTGTAGCTGCCGCCCCAGGGAACCGTGGGCGTGCCCAGGACGTCGGTCAGGTAGATCACGACGTTCCCCGCGATGGTGGTGCTGTCGAGGGACTGGTCGAATTCAAGCAGGACCAGGGGAAAGTGCGCCACGCCGGCGGCGTCGAACAGCGGGGTGGCCCGCGTCAGGACCGGCGGAAGGGCCCTGTGCTTCTTGCAGGCGGGGACGGCCGTCGCCAGAAGGGCGATCAGCAGGAGCCGGCCGAGGTTGCGCGCCAGATGCCTGGAAAACATCGAAGCCTCCCTGATGCGTGCACGACGATACCGGTATCACCGGCGGGTCGACACTTCCCCTACGGCCGGCTACTTCAATCGTCCCGATTTACTGAAGAAGTTCCACGGATTGTCCCAGACGAGCTTCTCGATGTTCTTTTCGTCCGCGCCCCGCGACCGGAGCTCCTCGATCACGTGGGGGACCATGAGGGGGTCGCTCGGGCCCCAGTCGGCCGCGCCGTTGATCATCATGCGGCCGTAGCCGTTGTCCTCGAGGATGTTGGCCATCCGCTCCGGCGAGAGCTTGGAGATCGGGTAGACCGTGTGGCCCGCCCAGCAGCCCGCCTTGAGGGACATGGGCGTCGTGTCCTCGACGTTGTGGTCCATCAGGACGCTGTCCATGGCGTAGTCCATGCCCTTGAGGACGTCGATAAGCCGCTTGATCCCTTCAAACTTCCCCAGGTGCGGGGAGTGGATCAGGATCGGCAGCTTGAACTCGCGGGCCAGCTCGGCCTGGCGGACGAAGAATTCCTCCTCGGTCGCGTTGATGGCGTCGAAGCCGATTTCGCCGACCGCCACCACCTGCGGCCGTTCGAGGAAGCGCGGCAGCTCCTCCAGGACCTCCTGGGCGAGCTCGTAGTTGTTGGACTCCTTGGGGTTCATCGCGAGGGTGACGTACTGCTGGATCCCGTAGCGCGCCGCCCGCGAGTGCTCGTAGTTGATCAGGTGCTCGAAGTAGTCGAAGAAGCTGCCCGCGTACTTGCGGGTCTCCCCCAGCCAGAACGCGGGCTCCACGAGATACTCGACGCCGGCCCGGGCCATCGCCTCGTAGTCGTTCGTGGTCCGCGCGTACATTTGCGCGTGGGGCTCGAAAATTCTCATGGCGGAAAGTCTACGCCCCAGCGGACGGCCAGTAAAGTCATTTGGGATCGATCCGGGTCCCGCACTCCGCGCAGAACTTCTCGTTCGGCGCCGCCTCCGTCTTGCATTTCGGGCAGAGGCGCTTGGCCGCCTCGGGCGCCGCCCCCTCGAGCGGCTTGAGGTCGACGATCACCGCCTTCGTGACGCCCTTGTAGGCCAGCCGGGGCCGGCGCTCGGCGGCGGGGATCGCAAAGACCGCCTGGAAGACGCGTCGCTCGCCGGTCGGCACAAGGTGGAGCTTCACCGGCGGATTCGGCCCCTTGAACGTCGCGTCGTGCATCGCCAGCTGGGCGCCCTTCTCCGTCGCGTAGTGCAGCTGCTCGACCGTCTGGAACATCTCGCCCGCCGTCCCCGCGCCGGTCACGGAGACGTCGAGCACCAGGAAGGCCGACGCGGGCGGCGCCTTCACGCCGGCGAACTCGGGGACCACGCTCTGGCCCAGGATGGCGACCTTGTAGATCTCGTCGTCGATCTCGGCGATCGCGGCCGGCGGCTTCCCCTCGGGACGCCGGCCCTCCATGAGGAAGGAGAGCGCTTTTGGATGGACGACCTTCCCGTCGGGCAGCCGGGCGTTCGGGAAATCGCAGCGGATCTCGAGGGAGCCGGATTTCTCCGGGATCAGGAAGGCGGCCGTCCCGCCGGTCAGCAGGTCGGGGATGAAGCGGGGCGCCTCCCCGATCTCCAGGGCCTCCAGCGGGCCGTAGGACCGGACGGCGTCGAGCACCACGTTGAGGTGCCGCCGCAGGTCCGTCCAGTCGGACACGGTCCCGATCTGGAGCTTGTCGCCCGGCTTCGCCTTGGGATCGAAGGCCGTGGCGTCCCCTTCGGTGAACATCCGGCTTCGGGCGTCGATCTCGACCCTCAGGAACGTCATCCCCTCCGGCGCCTTCCTTCCCCCGAGCTCCTTCACCCGCTCGGCGCGGAAGATGCCCGCCTCGAGGACTTCGTTCTCCTGCAGCGGGACAAGCGGCTTCGACTCGGCGCGGGCGCCCGGCTTCAGCGTGACCGCCATGTGGCCGTGGGCATAGTCGTAGAAGCGCAGGTCGAGGGTTTCCACCCCCTCGGCGGGGATCTCGTAGACGAGGTTGCCCCGGGCGCGCGTGCCGAGACGGTCGAGCGTGAAGCCCGTCGTCGCGACGTGGCCGGGCAGCGACGAGGCGTCCGGATAGAGGCGCGACACCCGGTTGCCGTTCACCACCAGGTAGAGATGGTCGCCCAGCTCCTTGATCCTGTACATCGTGGGGACCTGGTTGGACTGGACCAGGGTCATCGGGATCGTGTTCTCGAACTCGGCGTCGAGCACCAGCTCCTTCCTCCCCGCGGCGGGCGCCCGGCCGCCGTAGGACGGCCGCTCCGCGACGGAGAAGATCTTCAGCCGGCAGGCGCGGTTCGCCGTCTCGAGCGCGGGCGGATCCTCCGCCGGAACGGCCGCCCTCGCGGTCCCCCGCAGCTCGGCCAGCGCATCGACGGGGACGCCCAGCTTCTTCTTGAGCGCCGCGACCTTCTCCGAGCGCTTCCCGTCCGGCGCCGAGAAGCGGTTCGTGACGACGCCGCCGCGGACCTCGATGCGGCCCCAGAGCCCGGAGCTCCCGGGAGCCTGCACCATCCAGGCGTCGCCGATCTTGAGCGGTTCGGGGTCGCCTCCGCCGCGGCCGCTCACGATGCAGAGGGCGATGCCTTTCGCCTCCCTCAGGGCCGCCGCGCTCTGCTCGCGCGACAGCGACGAAAGCCACACGACGAGGCCGCTTCCGCCTGCCGTCTTCGGATCCGACACGACCGTCAGCTTCCCCCTCGGACCGGGCGAAGGAGGACGGCCAGTGCCTGCATCGCCTACATCCCCGCCAGGCTGTTGATGGAAGCCGACCAGAGATCCTTGGTCATCTCGTCGATCTGGTCCTTGAGCTCGTCCCGGACGCTCGTGCCGCCGAGGGCGCTGCAGGCGCGGCCGAAGGTCTTGGTCGTCTTGTCCGCCCAGGCCGGCTGCTTCCCCGTGGCGCCGCTCGCACCGGAGAGGAAGCCCACCGAGTCGGCGTAGTTGCAGACCTGGCCCGCCGAGTCGATCAGGGCCTCGATGAGGCCCTGCCCGGCGCCCGAGGGGACGCGGCCCACGCAGGCGCCGCCGGCGGGATCCACGCTCCACCAGGCGTCCTCCGACCAGCGGACTTCGCGCCGACCCTCCTTCTCCGACACCTCCGCCTTGCCGCCCTGCAGGCGGCTCCGCTCCATCAGGGTCCAGGCGGACTTCCGGGCGACGCCCGGCGCCATGCGTTCGACCAGGAGGCACTCCAGGGCCGTCTCCGCCGCGCCCAGCGTCAGGGTCCGCGCGGCCGCGTTTTCGAAGCAGGCCGGATTGTCCAGGATGTCGATCCCCTGGCGGAACAGGACCCGACCGCCCTCCTCGTCCAGGAACACCTGGCCCGTTTCCGCGAGAATCCCCGGGCGCTCCTGCACATAGGGGGCGCCTTCCCCCAGCCGGGCCAGGACGCGGCGCCGGAGATCGCCGAAGAGAAGCAGCATCGGCGAGACGTCGGCATGGAGATTGAAGTGGCCGCCGCCTCCCTTGCCCGTGAGGAGCTTCCTCAGCGCCGCGGCGTTCACGGCGATGGCGCGGAGCTCGCGCCGCCCCAGCTCGCCCGCAGGCAGGGACGCTCCCTCGAACAGGTACGAATAGCGCAGGAAGGGAAGCGCCCGCGGGCCGGGCTTCGGAGCCGCCGCGAGCGTCCTCCGCTGCACGCGCTCCGCGGCCCCCGGCTCCTTCATCGCGACTTCGAGCACGACGCTCTCGAGCGCGGAAGCCCCCGGAGCCTCGTCCCCTCCGCCGAACACGCCTCCGAAGGCCTTCCCCACGCCGCCCCCCAGGGCCTTCGCCGGCCCGACGCGGCCGCCCGGATCCACCGCATAGGTCTGTCCGTTCAGATCGAAGGGGACCCCGCCGTAGGATTTGCCGTCGACGATCAGCACCGCGCGGTACTGCTTCACCTGCCGGAACGCCGCGAGCACGTCCTTGGACTCCATCCCGCGCATCTTCGAGCCGGGCGGCAGCTGGCCCGGCGCCGGCTGGACCAGGAAATCGACCGCCTTCCAGGCGACGGCGGACAGGTCCAGCGGCACCGTGAGCAGCGGAACCGCCTCGATCTTCGAGCCGCTCTTGCGGTTCAGGATCATGCGGAAGGTCGCCGTCCGGCGCTGCGCGGCGAGTTCCTGCGGGCCCAGCAGCTTCGCCCCCCTGCGGGGAATCGCGACCGGCGAGGGATCGAGGTCGACCCAGGTCGTCTTGTCCAACACCTGGACCCAGACATGTTCGCGGGGGGCGGCCGCCGCGCGCCCGGCGATCGCACCCACCAGCGGGGCGAGCCGCGCCGCTTCC
>JACQFK010000252.1 GCA_016200125.1 Planctomycetota bacterium | reverse complement strand
CGGAACCCCGGTCCGAGCCCCTCGTTCCGAGGGTCGACCCCGTCGCCGTCCTCCAGGTGGAACTCAAGGCTCCCGAACCGGTCGCGCCAGCGGCGAAGCCGGAACCGGCCCCTCCGCCCGCGGCGCCCAAGCGTGCGCCCCCTCCGGAGCCCGTCGCGGCGCCGGTCGACGACAAGCCGCTCTCTCTGACTTTCGCGCGGCTGGCTTTCCGCTACTGGCCCCAGCCCAAGGACAAGGCCGCGGCGCGCGATCCCTTCCCGAAGGAGATCCGGGCGCTGGCCGGAAGGAAAGTCACGATCGATGGCTTCATGTTCCCGATCGATTTCGAGAAGGGCAAGGTCCGCAGCTTCCTGCTCTCCAACGGCATGTTCGGCTGCTGCTTCGGCGACGCGCCCCAGCTCCAGGAGACGATCAAGGTGTTCCGGACCGACGGGAAGCTGATGCCCTACCAGGCGACGGCCCGCGTCACGGGCGTCCTGGAGGTGGGCGAGGAGTTCGACGGCGACGGCTACGTGGACAGCGTCTTCAGAATCAGGGCCGAGGCGGTCGTCGAGGCTCCCTCGAACCACTGATTTGAGTGGAAGGCGTGCTGGAACATCCCTAAACTGGACGGCGTAGGATCAGTATCCGATGAATCAACGGCGTGCGCTGTATCTGGCGGTGGCGGTCTTCACGCTTGCCGTGCAGGTGGCGGCCTCGGCCCACATCCCCGCGCTCCACGAGGAGCCCGTCAGCAAGTGCCGCGACACCGGCGCGCACTTCTGCGCCGAGACCGTCGAGCAGGAAACCGGCCCCTGCGTCCTCTGCCAGGTCAGCCTCAACGGCGTGTTCATCCACGCCGCGGCCGCGGCGCAGACCCTGCTCCAGTCGGAGCCGGTCGTCGTCGAGTCCGCCCGGCCTCGCGACGTTTCGGCCCTCCTCCCGGCCCACTCTCCGCGCGCGCCTCCGGTCGGCTAGTCGCCCCGGACTAGCCTGACTCTCTATTGACCGGAGGAACCATGATCCCGTGGATCTTGTTCCTTCTCTGCATCCCGTTGCAGGAGAAGGAGAATCCCAAGCCCCAGGACTCGAAGGTGCAGGACCGCCTGGACGACCAGGAGGACCGCATCAAGGATCTCGAAAAAAGGCTCGCCGAGACCGAGAAGCGGCAGTCGCAGACCACGTCGGCCAATCCGGCCACGGTCCTCAACCCGAGGCTGACCGTGATCGGCGACTTCCTGTGGCGGGCCGACGACAAGCGGGTGTTTCTCGACAATGACCGCGCCAATCCCCGCATCGACGACACGATCAACATGCGGGAGGTCGAGCTCGACCTTCGGGCGTCGGTGGACCCCTTCGTCGATGCGGTCGGAATCCTGTCGGTGGAATCGGAAGTGCCGGGGACTTTCGACATCTCGGTCGAGGAGTTCTACGCGGTGATCAAGTCGCTCCCGCTGCCGTTCTGGGAGACACCGCCGCTGGGCACCAAGATCAAGCTCGGCCGGTTCCGGACCGAGTTCGGCCTCAACAACAAGTCCCATACCCACGACCTGCCGCAGACTGACCGGCCCCTCGTAATCGAGGAATTCCTGGGTCCTGAGGGGATGGTGGCGAACGGGGTCTCGACGCAGTCCTTCCTGCCGTCGCCGGGCGACACCGCGCTGGAGTTGACGTTGCAGGTGCTGAACGGCGGGAACTCGAACGTCGCCCAGGACAACAATCGCCTTTCCTACCTGGCGAACCTCAACTTCTTCGTGCCGCTTTCCGACGAGCACTCGCTCAACGCCGCCGCCATCGGATTCTACGGAGTCAATGACCGCTCGGCGGGGCACCAGAGCCGGGTCGCGAGCCTCGACCTCCTCTACAAGTGGAAGCCGGTCCGGCAGGGCGAGTACGAGTCGTTCATCCTCGGCGGCCAGCTGTTCTACGCCAGCCATGAGTTCATGGCGGACACGGACGGCGACGGCATACCGGACACGGGCCAGCGGACCCATCCCTTCGGGTACTCGGTCTTCGCGCAGTACCAGCTGTCCTCGCGGCTCTATGCGGGACTGCGCTGGGATTCGACGGAGACGCTGGCGTCCGACATCACCTATCGCCGTAAGATCTCGCCCTCGCTCACGTGGTACACGACGGAGTTCTTCCGGGCGCGGTTCACGTACGAGCACACCTTCAGCGAGTTGCCGATCGAGAACCGCCTGGATTCGTTCTTCCTCGAAGTGGTCATCGTGTTCGGCGCCCATCCTCCCGAACCTTTCTGGGTGAACAAATGAAGAAGCTGCTGATCGCGCTCCTGGCCCTGTGGATCGCGGCGCCCGCACGGTCCGCCGCGCCTGAAAAGAAGAAAGTCATGGTGACGCTCGCGGCGCTCAAGTCGATCACCGAGGCGCTGGCGGGCGAAGATTTCGAGGTCACGGCCCTGGCCAAGCCGGACCAGGACGCCCACACCGTGACGCCCACGCCGACGCTGATGAAGAAGCTCCGCGAGGCCGACCTCTTCATCGAGATCGGCCTCCAGCTGGAGCTCTGGGCGGACCAGGTGGCCACCGGATCCGGCAACCCGAACATTTCCCAGGGAGCCCGCGGCCGGCTTGTCGCCTCGGCGGGGATCTCCCGAGAGGAAGTGCCGGCGGTGATCGACCGGAAGGAAGGGGACATCCATCCCGAGGGCAACCCCCACATCTGGATCGATCCGCTCCGGGCCAAGCTTTTGGCCGACAACATCGCGGCCGGGCTCAAGGCGGTCTCGCCCGGGTCCGCCGCGGGCGTGGACGAGCGGCTGAAGAAATTCAAGGACCGGATCGACGAAGCGATCTTCGGCGCTGACCTCGTGAAGGAGGTCGGAGCGAGGACGCTGACGCGGAAGGCGCTCGACGGATCTCTGGCCGCCTGGCTTGAGGAAAAGAAGCTCTCCGGAAAGCTGGGGGGCTGGATGAAGAAGGCGCAGCCCCTCCGGGGCGCGAAGATGATCGAGTACCACAAGACGTGGGTCTACCTGGCGAAGCTGTTCGGGTTCGAGATCGTGGGATCGATCCAGTCGAAGCCCGGCGTGGAGCCCGGGCCCAAGCACATCGAGGAACTGAAGGCGACCATCGCGGCCCAGAAGGTGAAGGGCATCATCGTGGACAACTTCTATCCGGTGGCCGTGCCCGAGGCGCTGGCGCGGGACACGGGGGTGAAGGTCGCCGTCGTCCCCGGCCAGCCCGGCGGCGAAGCGGGCACGGACGACTACGTCCAGTTCATCGGCTTCGTGATCGACCGTCTGGTGGAGGCTGCAAAATAAGATGGCATACCACGGTCCCTGGTGGGTCTACCCGCTGCTGATGTGCCTGGTGCTCACGGGCATCCACGGCTACCTGGGGATCCACGTCCTCAAACGGAAGGTCATTTTCGTCGATCTGGCGATGGCCCAGATCGCCGCGCTGGGCGCGGCGTACGCGATCCTGCTGGGGTACGATCCGAAGCACCCGGAAAACGAGTTCCCGATCTACCTGTTCTCGCTCGGCTTCACGCTGGCGGGAGCGGCCGTGATCTCCCTGTCCCGGATGAAGAAGGAGCGCGTTCCCCACGAGGCGTTCATCGGGATCGTGTACGCCAGCGCCTCGGCGCTGGCGATGCTGCTGCTCTCCAAGAGCCCGACGGAGGGGGAGCAGATCAAGCACATGCTGGTGGGGAGCCTGCTCACCGTCCAGCCGAAGAAGGTCTGGTCGACGGCGGCGATCTACTCAGTGATCGGGGCCTTCCACTGGCACTTCCGCCGCAAGTTCTTCGCGATCAGCGACGACGCGGAGGCGGCCGAAGGCGCGGGAATCTCCGTCCGGTTCTGGGACTTCCTCTTCTACGTGTCCTTCGGATTCGTCATCACGAGCTCGGTGTCGATCGCCGGCGTGCTGCTGGTTTTCAGCTTCCTCGTCGTGCCGGGCGTGATCGCGGTGATGTTCGCGGACGGCAACCAGGCCCGGATCACGATCGCATGGAGCGTCGGAACGGTAGTCAGCATGCTCGGGATGTTCATCTCGAACCAAGGAGATTTCCCCACAGGTCCCTCGATCGTGGCGGCCTTCACCGCCACGCTGATCGTCTCCGGCATCGTCCACTACCTGACGGCCCATGAGCATTCCGGGGTCGCCGCGCGGCGACTGCTGGCGGGGGGGGCGATCGTGGCGCTGCTGGTGTGGGGCACCACGTTCCTGAAGAAGCACGACGATCACGAGCATGGTCCCGAGGATCCCGTGCAGAGGATCCTGGAGGCGCTGAAGTCCGACAACGACACGCAGGTGCTTCAGGCGCTCGATCACGTGCGGGACATGAAGGATCGGGACCTGCACTTCGTGGCGCCGATCCTGGAGATCGTCAGGCGGACGAAGTCGGACCAGGTGCTCGAACATTCGGCGGACGTGCTGGCGAAGCTCGACGCCCCCGAGGCGGCGGGGGTGCTGAAGGAGGCCGCGGCCCGGGATCTGGACGCCGACCTCCAGGTGCACCTGGCCCGCGCCGTCCTGGATCTTCGCGACCCCGGCGGATTTGCGCTGCTGGTCAAGATTCTGGAGTCGGGCCCTCCGGAATTCGCGCGCAAGGAGGCGCTTCAGCTGATCCAGGAGCGGACGGGGCTGAAGCTCGAGGGCGCGGCGCTCAAGAAGTGGCTGGCCGAGCGGGGCCCTTCGCTCAAGTGGAAGAGCGAGAACAAGCGCTTCGAGTAGTGAATCCTGAATCGAACCAACCCGTGAAACGAATCAAACGGTTTGTTTCGTTTCACGTTTGGCGGTTCAGCGGGGGCGGCTGGACTTCTTGGGCGCAGCCCGGGGCTTCCACACGTCGCGCGTGTGCTGCGTCGCCATCGGCCGGCCGGGAGGGATTTCGGGCTTGCCGCCGGTGCCCCGGGGCTGCCAGGCCGGAACGAGGTGGATCTTGCCGCTGCCGATCAGGTCCATGCGGCCCATCCGCTTGAGCGCCGACCGGATCATCGGCCAGTTGTTCGCGTCGTGCCACCTGAGGAAGGCCTTGTGGAGCCGCCGCTGCTCGATCGAGCGGGGGATGTAGACCTCCTCGAACTTCCTGCCGTCGCGCTTCATCGGGTTCATGCCGCTGTGGTACATCGCGGCGGCGAAGGTCATCGGCGTCGGCAGAAAGGCCTGGACCTGGTCGGCCCGGAAGTCGTTGCGCTTGAGCCAGAGGGCGAGTTCCAGCATGTCCTTGTCGGTCGTGCCCGGATGGGCCGCGATGAAGTAGGGGATCACGTACTGCTCCTTGCCCGCCTCCTTGGAAAACTTGTCGAAGAGCTCCTTGAAGCGGTCGTAGGTCCCGATGCCCGGCTTCATCATCGCGTCGAGCGGGCCGTCCTCGGTGTGCTCGGGCGCGATCTTGAGATAGCCGCCGACGTGGTGGGTCGCCAGCTCCTTGATGTACTCCGGCGACTTCGTGGCCAGGTCGTAGCGGACCCCCGAGGCGATCGAGATCTTCTTCACGCCGGGGACCGCCCGGGCCTTCCGGTAGAGTTCGATCAGCGGCTTGTGGTTCGTGTTGAGATTCTCGCAGATGCCCGGGAAGACGCAGGAGGGGCGGCGGCAGGCCGACTCGATCTTCTTGTCCTTGCAGGCGAGGCGGTACATGTTCGCCGTGGGCCCGCCCAGGTCCGAGATCTGCCCCGTGAATCCCTGCGTGGTGTCGCGCATCCGCTCGATCTCGCGGACCACGGAGCCCTCGGAGCGGTTCTGGATGATCCGGCCCTCGTGCTCCGTGATGGAGCAGAAGGTGCAGCCGCCGAAGCAGCCGCGCTGGATCGTGACCGAGAAGCGGATCATCTCGTAGGCGGGGATCTTGGCGCCGCCGTAGAACGGATGGGGCAGGCGCTGGTAGGGCAGCTCGTAGACCCCGTCCATCTCCTTCATCGTGAGGGGGAGGGGCGGCGGCGTGACCCAGATGTCCCGCTCGCCGTGGCCCTGGATGAGCGCCCGCGCATTGCCGGGATTGGTCTCCAGATGCATCACGCGCGAAGCGTGGGCGTACATCACGCGGTCGGCGCTGACGGCCTCGAAGGACGGAAGGCGGACGACACAGCGGCCGCGCTCCACGGGTTGCGGGCGGGGCGGAGGAGGAGCGACCGGCGCCGCTTCGTCCACGCCCGCGACTTTCAGATAGGGGTTCGGCATCCCGACGGCCCGGCCCGGAGTGTCGAGCGTCGTCGAATCGATCTCCTTCCATCCCTCGGGAACGCCGTCGCACCAGAAGGCCGTGCCCCGGATATCGGTGATCGAGGAGATGGGCTTCCGCGCGGCGAGGCGGTGGGCGACCTCGACCAGCGCCCGCTCGGCGTTGCCGTAGAGGAGCAGGTCGGCCTGGCTGTCCACGAGGACGGAGCGGCGGATCTTCTCGGACCAGTGGTCGTAGTGGGCGATCCGGCGGAGCGAGGCTTCGATGCCGCCGATGACGACCGGGACGTCCTTATAGGCCTCGCGGGCCCGCTGGGCGTAGACGATGACGGAGCGGTCGGGGCGCTTGCCCGCCATCCCGCCGGGCGTATAGGCGTCGTCCGACCTCATGCGGCGGTCGGCGGTGTAGCGGTTGACCATGGAGTCCATGTTGCCGGCGGTGATGCCGAAGAACAGGTTGGGCCGTCCCAGCGCCCTGAAGGGCTCGGCGCTCGTCCAGTCCGGCTGGCTGAGGATGCCGACGCGGAAGCCCTGGGCCTCGAGGACGCGTCCGACGACGGCCATGCCGAAGCTGGGATGGTCGACATAGGCGTCGCCGGTGACGACGATGATGTCGCAGGAATCCCAGCCGAGCGCCTCCATCTCCTCGGCCGACATCGGCAGGAAGGGCGCCGGGGTCAGCCGCTTGGCCCAGAAGGGCTTATAGGAAAAGACGTCCCGCGGCGTGGGGGTCTGGAACTGGTCGTGGGCGGAACTGGACACGGGGCTACGTTACCGTGACCCGCCCCGGCCGGTCAACCCCCCCGCCCGGATTGTGTGCCGGGGCGACAAAAATGTCGGGTATCCCTCGTGGCCCTCCCGGGAACGCTGCGGCATGCCGTTTGCGACCTGTCTCTCCCAGTATGAGGCAGGGCGAGTTATGAGCATTGAGCACGACCCCTCGGGGACGGCCGGAACCAGCGCCACCCATGCTTCCGTCCGACACAGCCGGATCGGCCCCTACCAGCTCGGGCGGGTGATGGGGCGGGGGAGGACGGGCGTCACCTACGAGGCGGCCCACGTCGAACAGGGCCGGAAGGTGGCGCTCAAGCTGCTGGACCGGCGGGTCCTCGGCGACGGGCCGGTCTCCCGGCAGGACGCCCTCTTCGCCCGCGAGGCGATGATCCTGGCCGAGCTGCCCCGCCATCCGGGCATCGTCGGCGTGCTGGACGCGGGCGAGTTCGAAGGCCTCCCTTACATCGTCACGGAGCACGTCGACGGGCAGTCGCTGTCCGAGTGGATGGGTCCCCGGCGGTCGGACCTGCAGGGCCTGGTCCGGATCCTCCGCGACGTGGCTCTCGCTGTACACCACGCCCACGAGAACGGGATCCTCCACCGGAACCTCAAGCCGGGCAACGTGCTCGTCGACGCGTCGGGCCGGGCCTACGTGACCGATTTCGGATCGGCAAAGCGGCTGGGACCGGAGCACGGCCAGTCGTCATCCTACCTCTTCCGGGGCGGAGCCGTCGGAACGCCGTCCTACATGAGCCCCGAGCAGGCG
>JACQFK010000251.1 GCA_016200125.1 Planctomycetota bacterium | reverse complement strand
GTTCGGCGTCTGCGCCATCGTCTGGAACCAATGGATCATCAACCTCCTCGGGAAGCTGGTCTGAACAGGGGCCGCGTCCTCCGGGACAAGGGCGGCTTCCTCTCTCCCGTCGTCTCCGTCGTCGACCACGAGGGCCGCCCCGCCGTCCTCAAGGACTACCGCGGCAAGAACGCCGTCACCCGCGGCCTCCTCGCCCCCTCGCTCGTGAAGCGCGAGTTCGCCGTCCTCCGCCACCTGGAGGGCCTCCCCGGGATCCCCCGCGCCTACGCGATCGTCGAGAAGCGCGCCCTCCTCCTCGAGTACGTGGAGGGGAAGACCATCAACAAGTTCAAGGCCGGCGAGCTGCCCGACCGCGTCTACGAGCGGCTCTGCGAGACCGTCCGCGCGATGCACGGGCGCGGCGTGGTCCACCTCGACCTCCGCCAGCGCAAGAACATCCTCATCGCGGGTGACCGGCCCTGGCTGATCGACTTCGCCAACGCCCTCAAGGGGAAGCTCAGCGCGAAGCTCCGCGCCGTCGACGAGAGCGCGCTCCTCAAGTTCAAGCAGCGCAACTGGCCGCACCTGATGACCGACGCCGACCGCGAGGCCCTGAAGAGCCACCGCTTCCTCCGCAAGTTCTGGATCTTCTCGCCGCGCGGCCGCAGCGTCCGATGAAGAACGTCCGCGCACTCGCGGCCCAGGTCCTCATGGCCGCGGAGAAGAGGTTCGTCGACGAGGCGCTGGAGGCCCAGCGCGGCGCCGCCCTGTCGCGGCGCGACCGCGCCCTCCTCACCACGCTCGTCTACGGCGCCACCCGCTGGAGGCGCGAGCTGGACTGGCTGATCGACCGCTGCGCCCAGCGCATCCACCCCGAGATCCGCCAGCACCTCCGCGTCGCCCTCTTCCAGATCCGCCACCTCGACAAGATCCCGCGCCACGCCGCCGTGGACGAGGCCGTCGAGCTCGCCAAGGCCGTGAGCCGCAAGTCCGCCGGCTTCGTCAACGCCGTGCTCCGCAAGGCGGCCGACCTCGAGCTGCCCGACACGATCGGCGTCCGGAGCTCCCATCCCGAATGGCTCGTCGAGCGCTGGCGGCAGCGGTTTTCGCCGAAGGAGCTCGTGGCGATCCTCGAGGCCGACAACGCCGTCCTCCCGGTCACGATCCGGCCCAATCCGCTCCGGGCCGCCGGCCCGAGCGAGATCGAGGGCGATCCCGCGGGCGATCCGCGCTTCGCCGAGGGCCTCTTCACGGTCCAGGACGAGACCTCGATGAAGGTCGCCCCGCTGCTCGATCCCAAGCCCGGCGAGCGGGTGCTCGATCTCTGCGCCGCGCCGGGCGGGAAGACCACCCACCTGGCCGAGCTCATGGGCGGGAAGGGGAAGGTGGTCGCAGTGGACCTCCCCGACCGCATCGGCCTGGTCGCCGAATCGGCGAAGCGGCTCGGGCTTGAGAACGTCGACTGCGTGGCCGGCGACGGCACAACGGTCGCCTTCCGCGAACCCTTCGACGCGATCCTGATCGACGCCCCCTGCTCGAACACCGGCGTCCTCGCGCGGCGGCCGGACGTCCGCTGGCGGCTCAAGGAGAAGGACATCGAGGGGGCGGCCGCGATCCAGCGGAAGCTGCTCGGCCATGCCGCGGACCTGCTCCGACCCGGCGGCCGCCTTGTCTATTCCACCTGCAGCCTCGAGCCCGAAGAAAATCGAGTCGATCAGCCCGGCTTCCGCGTTCTGAAGGATGAATTCACGCTGCCCACCGACCGCCACTCGGGGGGCTACCAGGCCCTGGCACGGAGGGAATAGCCCATGTCCATCCCGGTCGATCCCGCGCCGGTCCTCGATTCGCTCGACGGCTTCCGCCGCTCGAAGACGATGTTCGCCGCCCTCGAGCTGGGCGTTTTCGAGCGTCTCGGCCGCTCGCCGGCGCGGCTCTCCGAGCTGGCCGCGGAGCTGGGCCTCCACGAGGACGCGGCCGAACGGCTCCTCGACGCCTGCGTCGGCATGGACCTGCTGGCCAAGAAGGACGGCCTCTACTCGAACCTGCCCGTCGCGTCCGCCTACCTCGTCCGGTCGAGCCCCCAGGCGCTCGTCGGGTACATCGACTACTCCAACCGCGTGGGCTACCGCATGTGGGGGGACCTGGAGACGGCGATCCGCAAGGGGATCCATCTCTGGGAGACCACCTACGGGCTCAAGGGCGACATCTTCGCCCACTTCTTCAAGACCGAGGATTCGAAGCGGGACTTCCTGATGGGGATGCACGGGATGGGGATGCTGAGCTCGCCCCTGGTCGTGCGGGCCTTCGACCTCGGGAAGTTCCAGCACCTGGTCGATCTCGGCGGCGCGACGGGCCACCTGGCCCTGGAGGCCTGCCGGCGCTATCCCAAGCTGAAGGCCACGGTGTTCGACCTGCCGCCCGTCGTCGCCTTCGCCCGGGAGTTCCTCGCCCGGACGCCCGACGGCGCCGGGATCGGGCTCGTCGCGGGGGACTTCTTTGCCGATCCGCTCCCGGAGGCCGACCTCTTCGCGCTGGGGCGCATCGTCCACGACTGGTCGCCCGAGAAGATCCGCGTGCTCCTCCGGAAGATCTGCGACCGGCTTCCCCCGGGGGGCGGGCTGCTGATCGCCGAGCGCCTGCTCAATCCGGAGAAGACCGGCCCCCTGCGCGGCCAGCTCCAGTCGCTCAACATGCTGGTCTGCACGGAGGGCAAGGAGCGGAATCCGGCCGAGTACCGCGCGCTGCTTCTGGAGGCGGGCTTCCGCGACGTCCAGGCGCGCGAGACCGGATCCGTGGTCGACGCCGTCCTCGCGGTGAAATGAAAAATCCCTCCTCGTGGGAGGAGGGATCTTTCCGATCGTTCGCCGGACCGGTTACTTCTTCTTCGCCGTGAACACCTGCTTGAGCTGAGCCTCGGACATCGTCTCGTTGCCCGTGCCGCAGACCGCGACCACGTTGCCCTCGGCCGTGGTGACCACGACCCGCGTGCCGAGCTTGAAGGCTTCGAGCAGCTGGGGCGCCTTCTCGATCAGCTTGAAGAAGGCCTCGCTCCCGAACTTGACCAGGGTCATGTCGGCGTCGGCCTGGAACTTCTCGTCCACCCACATGTCGTTGTAGAGGAAGAAGCGGGTGCCGGCCGCCTTGCGGAACTCGGCCAGGCGCGGATC
>JACQFK010000249.1 GCA_016200125.1 Planctomycetota bacterium | reverse complement strand
GTGATCGACCTGGGGCCGGAAGGGGGCGACAAGGGGGGCGAGATCGTGGTCGCGGGCCCCCCCGAGCGGGTGGTGGGCGAGCCCCGGTCCTATACGGGACAGTACCTGAAACCCTACCTGGCCAAGCCCGCGAAGGCGGTTCCCGTGGCCGTCAAAGCGGCCGGAGGCCCATGAAGAATCGAGAATCAAGAGTCGAGAATCAGGAAGGGGTCGCCCCCTTCGATCCCCCCCGGGGGGAAGAAGGGGGGACGGCTCCTCGATTCTTTATTCTCTATTCCTGATTCTGTTTCCCATGATTCACCTCACCAACGAGCAGAAGAAAGTTCCCATCCCCGCGGCCAAGGTGCGCCGCCTCTCGGTGCAGATCCTGGGCCGCCGGAACCTGTCGGTTGCGTTCGTCGGCAACGCGGCGATCCGGAAGATCAACCGCCGCTTCCTGAACCACGACTTCGCCACGGACGTGATCTCGTTCCCCCTGGGGACCGACCTGGTCGGCGAGCTCGTCATCTCGGCGGAGTACGCGGCCGCGGAGGCGGCGAAGCGGAAGATCCCGGTCGAGGAGGAGCTGCTCCGCTACGTGGCCCACGGGATCCTCCATCTGCTGGGCTACGACGATCGGCGGCCCGCGGACAGGAAGAGGATGTGGGCGAGGCAGGAACGGGAACTGCGGCGGGTCTGCCGAGCCCGGCCCGCGCCCTAGCGGGCCTCCGTCGCGGGACTATGGACTTGGGCCCGGAGGGTGTTAGAATGCCTGACCGGAGGGATCCTCATGCTCCTCGAATGCACCAAGTGCGCGAAGATGTACCGGGTGCGCGAAGGCTCCGCCGCCGCGCCGACCAAGTGCCCCGCCTGCCAGGGTCCGTTGAAGGTGTCGGGCGGCGCCCCCGCGGCGCCCCCCTCCGGCCCCGACCCGCGCGTCAAGGAGCTCGAGGCGAAGGTCGCGGCGCTTGAACGGGATTCGTCGGCCCTCCGCGCCGACGGCGAGCAGAAGGACCGGGAGGCCAAGGAGGCCCAGGCCAACATCGCCCGGCTGGGCGAGGACCTCGCCAAGGCCCAGGCGGTCTACAAGGACGCCCTAAAGAAGAAGGAAGACGAGCTCGAGGAGAAGCAGAAGAAGCTGGCCGCCGCCGAAGGGGAGCTCGAGAAGTCGCGCGCGTCCTCCAAGGGCTCGGCGGGCCAGATCGCCGTCTTGAAGGCCAAGGACGCCCAGATCCAGGAGCTCCAGGAGAAGGTCTCGTCGCTCGAGGAGGAACTGGGGGGCAAGGAGGGGAAGGTCGGCGGCGAGGCCCAGGAGAAGATCGCCCACCTCGAGCAGGAGCTCGCCGAGTCCCGGGCCAACGTCCCCCGGCTCTCGGAGGAGCTCGCGAAGGAGAAGCTCCACTACCGCGAGGCCCTGCTCGGCAAGGAGAAGGAGCTCGACGAGGTCCAGAGCAAGCTGAGCGCCGTCGAGAAGCAGCTCGTGGAAGCCAGCTCGCGGGCCCAGGCGGGCTCGTCGGGCGCCTCCGACGCCGACCTCGCCGCCGCGAAGGCCGAGGCGGACCGGAAGGACCGGGAGCTGCAGCGCGCGCAGTCGCGCATCGGCCAGCTCGAGAAGATCGTGCAGGACGGCGAACAGCGCTACCGCACGATCCACCAGGAGATGGAGAAGAGCCGCGAGGCGGCCCAGGCGGGCGGCGCGGACGGCGCGAAGGTCCTGGCCGAGAAGGACGAGACCATCACTTCGCTCACCGACGATCTGGCGGAGGAGCGGAAGAAGTCCGGCGAGCTGAAGAAGCAGGTCCAGGACCTGGAAGCCGCGGCAAAGAAGGCGAAGAGCGAGCCCGCGCCCAAGCCCGCCTCCGGCGGAAACGTCGAGGAGGCGCGCTACCTGGCGGGCGACCTGGACAAGACCCTAGCCAGCATGTCCTCGCAGCTCAACGCGCTCATCTCGCGGGTGAAGCGCCTGCACGAGAGCCTCTACAAGACCGAGGAGTCGGCCTCCATGCCGTCGGGGGAGGAGGCTCCCGCGGCCGCGGAGGCGGAGCCGGAGGCCCCTCCGCCGCAGGAGCCCGAGGCCCCGGCGGAGCCGGCGGCCGAAGCCGAGGGGGCGGAGGCGCTCGCCGAGGCCGCGGCCGAGACGCCCGAGGAGCACACCGAGGCGCTGCCCCTTCCCGAGGCGGCCCCCGATGAGGAGGTCGCCGCCGAAGCCGAGCCCGCGCCCCAGCCCGAGGAGGAGATCGCCAGCCTCGAATCGCTGCCCGAGCCCGCGATGGAAGGCGAACTGCCCGCAGACGAGACCATGCTCGACATGGGCAAGATGGGCCATGCCGTCCGCCAGGAGAGAGAGAAGCAGCAGGCGGAGGCGCCCAAGAAGGAGACCAAGCGCATCACCGGCCGCCGGCCCCTCTCGTCGGGACGGCAGAATCTCCCGTCTCTTCCCAAGGAGCCGCCGCGGCCGCTGCCTGAGGTGGCGGACGCCCCGCCCGAGGAAGCCGAGCCCAAGAAGAAGGGCTTCTTCGGGAAGCTCTTCGGCAAGAAGTAGCCGTTCCTCTGCGCGCCCCGTC
>JACQFK010000238.1 GCA_016200125.1 Planctomycetota bacterium | reverse complement strand
TTCGACGGCACGCAGTTCTGGAAGCATTCGATCGGCTGCGGCTCGGCGGCCAAGGTGATCGGCCGCCGGCTCAACTACCCGATGCTCGAGGAGCTCTTCATCGCCGGCCTGCTCCACGACGTGGGCAAGATCGTGATGGACCAGTACATGCCCGACAAGTTCGTCGAGGTGCTGAACGTCGTCCACACCCGCGACTGCCTCATCGCCGAGGCCGAGAGCGAGGTGCTGGGGGCGACCCACGCCGACGTCGGAGCCTGGCTCTTCGAGAAGTGGAACCTCTCCAAGGGGCTCATCGAGACCACGCGCTGCCACCACAACCCGGCCCTCGCCGGGGAGAACCAGAAGCTCGCCGAGATCATCCACCTCGCCGACATCCTGGTCCGGGCCATGCGCTTCGGGAACGGCGGCGACAACAAGATCCCCGCGATCAGCGAAAGCGCCTGGAAGTCGCTCGGCCTCCAGCCCTCGGATTTCGACGACCTGTTCGTTCAGACGAACTCGGAGATCGAGAAGGCCATGATATTCCTCGACTTCATCAAATAGCCGTGCCGGGCTTCGACCGCTCCAAGTCCGACTCCAACATCAGCCGTATCGATTCGGGGATCTTCCGGGCCATCCAGCAGTCACCCGAACTCATCGAACTGCAGGACGTCGTCTCCCGGATGTTCCTCACCCAGGACACCAACGAGCTGATCAAGCTGCTCTGCGACGCGGCGATGAAGTACACCAAGGCCCT
Source organism: Planctomycetota bacterium (assembly GCA_016200125.1). Next base: position 1,887 of record JACQFK010000238.1, on the reverse strand, counting down.
GAAGATCTCCGTCTTCCTCGTCGGCGACGACGGCACGATCTCCGGCGGCGATCCCACGCTCCTCCCCGAAAAGACCGTGCTCGATTACGTCCTCGAGGGGGCGCGGCCGATCACGGTCCCCCACGGCAACGGCTGGATCACCGCCTTCCCCCTCCGCGTGGCCGAGGGGGCGGTCGGCGCGCTCGTCTGCGACGTCACCGCCATCGCCGAAGACGTGGCCCGGATGAACCTCGAGCCGGTCTCCGTGCTCTGCGGCCAGGCCGCCGTCATGATCCACAACTCCCAGCGCGTGAACCGGTCGATCGGCGAATCGGCCCTGCTCTCCAACATCCTCGACTCGATCACCAACGCGATCATCACGCTCGACAACGACGGGAAGATCACGCGCATCAACCGGAACGCGATGGCGATCCTCGAGCTCGCCCCGGAGGTCATCGGCCGCCCCTACAAGGAGGTGCTCCACCCGGACGTGGCCACCGCCGTCACCGCCCTGCTCAAGGAGACGGAGCACCTGGGCTTCGCGATGGAGAAGATGGTCGCCGCGAAGCTCGACCAGGGCCTCGAGCTCAACATCGCGATCTCGACCTCCATCCTCCGCGACGAGTCCTTCGTGCCCCTGGGCACCATCGTGGTCTTCCGCGACATGACCGCGTCGCGGGAGCTCGACCGGCTCCGCAAGATCGACACCATGAAGAGCGAGTTCGTCGCCAACGTCTCGCACGAGCTCAAGACGCCGCTCACGTCGATTAAGGCCTACACCGAGGCATTGCTCGACATGGCGACCGACGAGCAGATGAAGTCGTTCCTCAAGGTCATCGACGAGGAATCCGACCGGCTCCTCTTCCTGATCAACGACCTCCTGAACGTCTCCCGCATCCAGTCGGGCAAGATCAAGATGCACTTCAAGCTCGCCCACCCTCGGGTGCTGGTGGACGAGATCCTCAGCATCTCGAAGGTGAACTCCGAGAAGCACAGGCTCGTGATCGACATCGCCGACGGCCTTCCCGAGATGATGCTCGACAAGGAGAAGCTGAAGGAGGTCATGATCAACCTGATCTCCAACGCGATCAAGTACTCCCCCGCCGGGGGCGACGTGAACCTCCGGATGCGCATGGACGAGACGAACCTGCGCATCGAGATCCAGGACCACGGCATCGGCATCGCGAAGGAACACCAGGCCAAGCTCTTCGAGGCCTTCTACCGCGTGGACTCGTCGCACACGGCGGCGATCCCCGGCACGGGCCTCGGCCTGACGATCGTGAAGGCGATCATCGAGCACCACGGCGGCCGCTGCTGGTTCGAAAGCGAGGTCGGCAAGGGCACGACCTTCTTCCTGCTGGTTCCCGCACGCCAGGAGATCCGGCGCGGCGAACCCGGCAGCGAGATCGGATCGATGGCGTGAGGAGCCGCCTGCTCCTGGCGGCGGCCGCCCTCTGTGCGGCCGGCTGCGCCGCGCCCTCCGCCGGCCATGTCCGCCTCACGCCCGAGGAGGAGCGCATCCTCCGTCCGCTCGCCGACCCGCCCGAGAGGATCCGGCGGCTTGTGGAAGAGGGCGACCAGCAGTTCCTGAAGGGCATTCCGCCCCTCCGCGCGTCCGATCCGGAGACGGGCTCCGACTGGCCCCGGAACCTCTCCGAGGCGCTGGAGTGCTACACGAAGGCGAGATCATCCTACCTGGCGGCGCAGGGGCAGTACGCGAGCCCCCAGCCCGTTCCGCCGCCGCTGCTGGACCGCGTGAACGAGACCGTCCAGCGGATCGCCCTTCTGAACAAGCGGCGCCACGCCGCCCCGCGCTGAACCTCAAATCCGAAATCCAAAATCCGAAATCCGAACAGACCGAGCGCTTTCTTCAAAGGGTGAAGCCGTCGGGCCTGGATGAAGGGGTGG
>JACQFK010000237.1 GCA_016200125.1 Planctomycetota bacterium | reverse complement strand
GGGTCGAGCGCGACGACATCGCCGGCCGCTCGAGGATCGTCACCATCGGCTGGTCGTTGTCGATCGAGAACAGCTTGTCCGACTCGGTCTGGCCGACGTTGCCGAAGCGGTCGGCCGCGACCACGCGGACCTTGTGGCGGGCGCCGGAGGCGTTCGGCACGATCCAGCGGTAGCTTCCCTTCGCGGCGTCCAGGTTCGCGGCGACGAGGTTCCAGGCCTTGCCGGCGTCGGACGAGTGGAAGATCGACACGCCGCGCGGATCGGGGTTGGACTCCGTGATCCGCCAGGTGACGTCGACCGACGCGCCCGCCTGGACGACGCCGCCGGCGTTGAAGCTGGTGAGCTCGATCTTCGGCGGGGTCGAGTCGATCGTCAGCGTGAGCTGCGGCTCGGTGGCGGCATCCGGCACCGCCTGGACGAAATCGGTCTTGAGCCCCATCTCGGTGGCGCAGCGGAGGTAGATCCCGTACTTCCCGTCCCCCATGGAGAACGAGAAGGGGGGCTCGCGGTCGGGGTCCTCGCCGTACTTCGCCCACTCCTTCACGTTCTCGGCGCGGTAGTAGAGCGCCACCACCTTGATCGGCGAGCTCCCCCGGTTCTTGAACTCGTAGCCGATCTGGACGGTCGCGCTCCGGGAGCGGTCGGGCCCCGTCGCGCGCACCTCGGGGACGCTGCCGTCGATCCCGAAGCGGTCGCTGACGACCTCGCGGACGTTGCCGGCGAAGTCGGCCGCGCTGATCCGGAGGCGGCAGTCGGGCATCGTGGCGCGCGGCGGCGTCCACTTGTAGAGCCCGTCGTTCTTCACCCCCTTGGCGATCTCCTTCCAGGTCTTCCCGTTGTCGTCGGACCAGGCGAGGGCGATGCCGTTGGCGGGCATGTCGACGTTGTCCTTTGCGGTCCACTGGACGTCCATCGCGACGCCGCCCAGGTAGCCGCCCGCGGCAGGCGCGATCAGCTTCACCTCGGGCTTGGTGCGGTCGAGCGCGAGCATGAACAGCGGCGGCATCCCCGGCAGGGGCGCGGGGTTGGCGTTGCCCATCTTGTCCTCGCCTACGAGCTTGAGCCCGTAGAGGCCGTCGAGCTCGCTGAAGAGGAAGGGCGACTTCAGCCCCGGGTCGTCGCCGTGGAGCTTCCAGGTCTGGCCGCCGTCGCGCGTGACGTAGAGCGAGATCCGCTTGAGGCCGGAGCCGCCGAGGTCGCCGCCCTCCCACTCGATCTTCACCGGGACCTCGTTCGCGGTGGTCGGCCCGGTAATGCGGAGCTCGGGCGGCAGGCCGTCGACCATGAAGTCGGCGTCCGACGTGTCGCTCGTCACGTTGCCCGCGAGGTCGCGCGCGGTGACCCGGATCCGGCAGGTCATGCTCGACAGGCCGGGCGGGATGTCCCAATGGTACTTGCCGCTGTTGGGCACGTTCTGGGCGACGCTGATCCAGGTGTCCTTCCCCGTGGAGGCCTCGATCGTGATCCCTTTGGTCTGGTCGAGGTTCGCGTCCGCCGCGGCCCACTTGATGAGGGTGGAGCGGGCCGACCCGAAGATCTCGCCGCCGTTCGGCGAGAGCACCTCGATGACCGGCGGGACCGTGTCGACGACGATCGTCCGCTCGGGCGCGTCGCCGGTCTTGGGCGTGGTTTCGCGGCGGCCGTCGGCCGCGACGGGGACGAGCAGGAAGCCGAAACGCCCGTCGCGCGGCGCCTGGAAGGGGGCGGCGGGTTTGGAGGGGTCCACGTCGCCGGTGTTGACCCAGGTCTGTCCGGCGTCGCCGGTGACCCAGAGCTCGAGGCTCTTCTTGTTCGCGGCGCGGGAGTGGTCGTAGATGACTTCGACGAAGCGCTTGAAGGAGTAGGTCTCGTTGGCGGCCGGGGCGGGCGGATCCTGGGCCTCGACGAGGGGCTCCCAGGCGCCCAGCGTGAGAACGACCGCCGCGGCCAAGGATCCCCTCGGGAACGTCATAGGTTCCTCTTCACGTACTCGAACGCGTTCTGGAAGAACTTGAGACCGTCGGGCCGGACGTCCGCCCCTCTCCGCGTCCACTGCGGATGATTCGTCGCATCCTGGAACCGCTCCGGATGCGGCATGAGGCCGAGGACCCGTCCCGTCGGGTCGCAAATTCCGGCGACGCCGGAGGTCGATCCGTTGGGGTTCCAGGGGTAACCGGCTTCGCGGCCCTCGGGGTCCACGTACTTGAGGACCAGCTGCCCCCCCTGCTCCCACCGCTTCATCGACTGCGCGTCGCTCGGGAGGAACTTCCCCTCGCCATGGGCGATGGGAAGCTCGATGAACTCCTCCTCCTTAAGAAATTCGGACTTCAGGGAGGAAACCTTGAGCCGAATCCAGCGGGCCTCGAACTTGCCGGAGTCGTTGTTCCCCAGCGTGGCCTGGGCGGTCTAGCCGTTCATGGGCTCGGGCAGCAGCCCCGCCTTGGTGAGGATCTGGAAGCCGTTGCAGATGCCCAGCATGAGCTTCCCGGCCTTGATGAACTCGCGGAACTCGGGGATCAGTTTCGAAGAGAGCTCGTTGGCCAGCACCTTCCCCGCGCCCAGGTCGTCGCCGAACGAGAAGCCGCCCGGAACGATCAGGAACTGGTACTCGTGGACCAGCTTTTTGTTCTCGATCAGCCGGTTGACGTGGGTGACGTCGGCCTGGAAGCCGACCTTCTCGCAGGCGGCCCTGGATTCCTGGTCGCAGTTGATGCC
>JACQFK010000236.1 GCA_016200125.1 Planctomycetota bacterium | reverse complement strand
GAAGGACCTGAAGCTGACCTTCGTGCCGCGGAAGGGGAGCACGCTCCTCTGCGGGCTGGAGGTCGTCGCCGGCGGCGAGATCCCGGTGGCTCAGAACGTGGTCCACACGGACCTCACCGTGCCGGAATCGATGGTGCTCCTGAAGCCGGTGGAGGAGCCGCGGGCGGCGCCCGAGGAGACCTCGCTCCGCTCCTTCCTCTGGGTCGGCGCCGGCGCCGCGCTGTTCATGTGGATCTTCTACCGATTCCACCTGCTCGCGCGGAGGGCGGCATGAAATCCCCGGGCCGGCTGATCGCCTTCCTGCTGTCGCTGGCGGTCTTCATCGCGATCGCCGTGCAGCTATTCCGCGGGCCGGAGGCGCCCAAGGACGAGCCGATCCTCGTCTACTGCGCCGCGGGACTGCGGATCCCCGTGGAGGCCGCGCAGAAGGCCTACGGCGGAAAGGTCCAGCTCCAGTACGGCGGCTCGAACACCCTGCTGGCGAACGCCGAGCTGAGCCGGAAGGGCGATCTCTTCATCGCCGCGGACGACAGCTACCTCAAGCTCGCCCGCGAGAAGGGGCTCGCGGCCGAGTCGCTCCCCCTGGCCCGGCAGATCCCGGTCCTCGCGGTCGTGAAGGGGAATCCGAAGAAGATCGGGGCGCTGGCCGACCTCCTGAAGCCCGAAGTGAAAGTGGCGCAGGCGAATCCCGATGCGGCGGCGGTCGGCAAGCTGGTGCGGGGAAAGCTGGAGAAGACCGGACACTGGGCAGCGCTCAAAGAGAAGACCCTCGTCTTCAAGCCGACCGTGAACGAGGTCGCCAACGACCTGAAGCTCGGGACGGTCGACGCGGGCTTCGTCTGGGACGCCACGGTGAAGCAGTACCCGGAGCTGGAGCAGGTCGACGTGCCCGAGTTGAAGGGCGTGACGGCCGAAGCGTCCGTGATCGTCCTCAAGTCCAGCCTCTCGCCGGCGGCGGCGCTCCGCTTCGCCCGCTTTCTGGCGGCAGTGGACAAGGGCCAGCTGGAATTCGCCAAGGCCGGATTCACCACGGTCGACGGCGACGCGTGGGAGGAGAGGCCCACGCTGCTGCTGTACGGAGGTGCGATGCTCAAGCCGGCGATCGAGAAGACGATCGCCGCGTTCAAGATCCGCGAAGGCTGCGAGGTCTTGACCGTCTACAACGGCTGCGGGATCCTGGTGGCCCAGATGAAGGCGGGCGAGAAGCCCGACCTCTACTTCGCCTGCGATAATTCGTTCATGGCGCAGGTGAGAGAGCGCTTCGCCGAGCCTTCCGAAGTCTCGATCAACCAGCTCGTGATCCTGGTGCCGAAGGGAAATCCGAAGGGGATCAAGACCCTGAAGGACATGACCAAGCCGGGGCTCAAGATCGGCATCGGCCACGAGAAGCAGTGCGCGCTCGGCGTCCTCACCCAGGAGACTTTCCGGCAGACCAAGGTCGAGTCCGAGGTGATGAAGAACGTCGCCGTCCAGAGCCCGACGGGAGACCTGCTGGTCAACCAGATGCGGACCGGGTCGCTCGACGCCGTCGTCGCCTACGTGAGCAACGCCGTTTCCGCGGCCGACCTGCTCGACGCCATTCCCATCGACATTCCCTGCGCGCTCGCCGTCCAGCCGGTCGCCGTTTCGCAAGCGACGCCGCACAAGCAGCTGGCGGGCCGGCTGATCGACGCCCTCAAGTCCGTCGAGTCGCGCGACCGCTTCCAGGCCGAGGGCTTTCGCTGGAAAGGGGCCCCCTAGTCATGGCCCGGGACGACCGGCCCTTCCTCTGGGCCCTGGCGATCATCGGCGGCGCCTACGTGGTCCTCATCCTGGCGATGGTCGAATCGAACGCCCACTACGTCAGCCAGAAGGGCCTGGTCGGGTTCGGCACCCCGGAGATCCGCTTCGCGATCTGGTTCAGCCTGCTCACCTCGAGCCTGAGCGCGCTCCTGTCGACGATCGTCGCGCTTCCGCTCGGCTACCTGATGTCGCGCACGCAATTCCGCGGCAAGCGGCTGCTGGACGCGATCCTGGACATCCCGATCGTGCTGCCGCCTCTCGTCGTGGGCTTGAGCCTCCTCATCATGTTCCAGACCCTGCCGGGCCGGCTCTTCCAGGAGAACCTCTTTCCCGTGACCTACCAGCGCGTCAGCGTGGTGCTGGCCCAGTTCGCCGTGGCCGCCGCCTTCGCGGTGAGGGCGATGAAGATCACCTTCGACCAGATGACGCCGCGGAGCGAGCAGGTCGCCATGACGCTCGGCTGCAGCCGCGCGCAGGCCTTCTTCCGCGTCGTCCTTCCCGAGGCCCGCCGCGGCATCCTGGCGGCCTTTGCGATCGCCTGGGCCCGCTCCTTCGGCGAGTTCGGGCCCGTCCTGGTCTTCTCGGGCGCCACGCGGATGAAGACGGAGGTGCTCTCGACGACCGTCTTCCTCGAGCTCAGCGTGGGACGGCTCGAGGCGGCCGCCTCCGTGTCGCTCTTCATGGTCGTCATCGCGATGGCGGTGCTGCTCGTCCTGCGCTTCCTGGGCCCGGCCGACGCGGTCGGCCGCACGGTGCGTCCGTGATCGCGCTCGAATGGGTGACCGTCCATTCGGGCCCCTTTGCGCTGCAGCACGTCTCCTTCGAGATCCCCGACGGCGGCTACGGCGTGCTGATGGGGAAGACGGGGGCCGGCAAAACGACGATCCTCGAGGCGATCTGCGGGCTGCGCGACATCGACGAGGGCGCCATCCGGCTGGCGGGCCGCGACGTCACCCGCCTGCGCCCGGGCGACCGCGGGATCGGCTACGTCCCGCAGGACCGCGCCCTCTTCCAGACGATGTCGGTGCGCCAAAACCTTTCGTTCGCGCCGTCGATCCTGGGCTGGGACCGCGCGCAGACCGAAGCGCGGGTCGAGGAGCTGGCCTCGCTGCTCCGGATCGCGCCGCTGCTCGACCGTCCGCCCGCCGGGCTGAGCGGCGGCGAGGCCCAGCGGGTGGCGCTCGGCCGGGCGCTCGCGGCGCGGCCGAAGATCCTGTTGCTTGACGAACCCCTCAGCGCGCTGGATGATGACACCTGGGAGGGGATGATCGACCTTCTCGGGGAAGTGCGGAAGGCCACGGGGGTGACGACGCTCCACGTGACTCACCGGCGCGAGGAGGCGAGGCGCCTGGCCGACCGGGTGCTCATCCTTGCCGACGGCGCCGTCCGCGCCGCGGCCCCCGCGGACCTCCAGGAGCAGCCCCGATGAAGGTCACCGTGAAGTACGCGGCGCAGGCGCGCGTGGCCACGGGGCTGTCGTCGGAGGAGCTGGACCTCGACGAGCCCACCACGATCCACGACCTCGTGGTCCGCCTCGCCCGCCAGCACGGCTCCGCCTTCCGCCGCCTCGCGCTCGACGCCAACGGCTGCCCCCACCCGTCGCTCCTCGTCGCGGTCGGCGACGACCAGGTCCGCCCGGGCGACCACCGGAAAGTGGCCGCCGGCGAGACGGTGACGATCATCACCCCCATCTCAGGCGGATAGGGCGACGTGGGCAACACCGACATAAGGTCGACCCGGCGCCTGGGCAACGCGCGCACGCGGCGGCCGCTCTCCTCGGAGGAGCGCTCCGTCTACGAGTGGCAGCTCACGGTGGCGGGCTTCGGCGAGGAAGGCCAGAAGTCGCTCAAGTCGGCCTCGGTGCTGATCAGCCGCGTGGGAGGAGTCGGCGGCGCCGTCGCCACCGCGCTGGCGGCCGCCGGAATCGGGCGCCTCATCCTCGCCCACGAGGGCAATGTGAGGGCGAGCGACCTCAACCGGCAGACGCTCATGACCGCCGACTGGCTGGGCAAGCCGCGCGTCGAGTCGGCCGCCCGCCGGCTCAAGGCCCTGAACCCGCGCCTCGCCGTCGAGACCGTCAACGAGAACATCGGCGAGGACAACGTTGACCGTCTCGTTTCGGCCGCGGACCTGGTCGTCGACGCCGCTCCTCTGTTCCGCGAACGCTTCCTGCTCAACCGGGCGGCGGTGGAGCAGGGGAAGCCGATGGTCGACTCGGCGATGTTCGAGCTCGAGGCTCAGCTCACGACGATCCTCCCGGGCCGGACGCCCTGCCTCACCTGCCTCTATCCCGGAGATCCGCCGGGCTGGAAGCGGCAGTTCCCGGTCTTCGGCGCGGTGGCCCTGGCGATCGGGTCGCTGGCGGCGATGGAGGCGATCAAGGTGCTCTCGGGGCTCGGCGAGCCGCTCCTGGGCCGCCTGCTGGTCGCCGACCTGCGCGACATGTCCTTCCGCACGGTGAAGCTCCAGCGCAACCTTCACTGTCTCGTCTGCCGGGAGAAGAAGTAGCGGGCGGCGCGCCGGGGTATACTCCGACCAGGGGGTTAGGGTTGGATGTCCCGTCACCACGACCCAGGACGTGACTGGCGCTCCATCGACGAGGATCCGCCGTCGCCGCAGCGGCTGCCCCGGCTTCAGGCTCCTCCGCGTCCCTCCGTCGCGGGAGAGGTCGAGGCGCTCAAGGTCAAGCGGCTGAAGCTGTATGTCCTCATCGGCTGCCTCGGCGGGATCTTCCTCGCGCTGATCGTGGTCTCGATCGCCCGCAGCGGCGGGCCTCCTCCGCCCCCGCCCCCCGAGCCCGTGGCGAAGGCGCCTCCCCGGCCGAAGGCGGCGCCGGCCAGATCCGTTCCGAAGACGCCCGCGCAGCGGATGAAGGAGCTGGCCGCGCGCGAAGAGGCGGCGCCGCGGTCCTTCCGCAGCCTCCATCTCGCCTGGGACGAGTTCCGCCGGGAGGCGCCGCCCGAGGCGCTCGAGGAGATCCGCGAGCAGATGGAGCGGATCCAGGGCGCCGCCACCAAGGAGTACCGCGTCCTCTGGCATCCGGTCCACGAGAAGGTGCGCGATCTCCTGGGCGCCCACGAGCCGCGCGAGGCCCGCACGCTGCTCCAGGGCTGGAGGGTTCCGGAGGAGCTCGACGTCACGGGCGACCACGCCGCCGACCTGAAGAAGCTGCTCGCCCAGATCGAGGAGCTGATCGCGTTTGAGGAGATGCGGACGAAGGTGGCCGCCGCCTACAAGAAGGGCGACTTCTCGACGGACGCCGCGGCGGCGCTCGCGCCCTGGACGGGCTCCGCGCAGGTCGCGGTCCGCGCCGAGGCGGAGAGCGCCCTGGCCGAGTTCAAGCTGATCCGCGCGCTCGGGCTCCTCAAGCAGAAGTTCGAAAGCCGCCGCCCGGCGGCCCTTGCGCGGGTCGGGGAGGTCCAGCGCCAGATCGCCCTGGACGCCGCCGAGGAGAAGGCCCGACTCTCGTCCTGGGAGGCGCGGCTGAAGGAGCGGACCCAGAAGAAGCCGATCCCGATCGCCCAGCTCGGCGTGAAGATGGACGACCTGCTCCGCGTCACGAAATACAACGGCCGGACGGTCAGCCTCGGCGGCGACCGGCTCGAGCTGACGCTCTCGCTGGACGAACTGCCCCCGGACGTCTTCAGCCGCATCGTCGCGGACCTGCCCGATCCGGCGAAGCCCGCCGAGCTCCTGGAGGCGGGCCGGATGGCCGTCCGCCGCGGGGCCTTCGACGCCGCGAAATCGCTCTTCGACCTGGCGGTGAAGCTCGACCGGTCGATCGCCGATCTCGTCCCCGATCTCGGCCGGCTGAGCGGCGGCGTCGGCACGCTCCGCGGTCAGGCCGACCTGCAGGGCGAGACGCTCTCGATCCGCTACGACTTCCGGACCGCGGCGGAGGCGAAGGATTTCAAGCTCTCGTCGGAGACGAAGGCGGCGCCGGGCGCGGGCGCCCTGGCCCTGGAGGGAGAGGGGCTCTTCTGGGCGATGCCCGGCGAGCTGAAGTTCAGCGGGCGGATCCGGGTGACCGCCGAGCCCCGCGACATCTACGGCGCGGGCTACGTCGTCGGGGTCGCCTGCGAAGTGACGCCCGGCGATCCCGATCTCCTCATCGCGCTCGTCCAGCCCGACCGCGGCTTCCGCCTGTCGCGGCTCCGTACGCGGGGCAAGCCCGAGATCGTGGGGGAGGGCGGGCTGAACGGCCGCAGCGGCGCGATCGAACTGGGCGTCGAGGCCGGCCGCGCGGAGCTGCGCGTGGGCGGCGTGACGCTGTGGACGGGGCCGCTGGCCGAGTTCACGATGTTCCAGCCGGTCGCCGGCGCCTGGGCCTTCCAGGAGGGGAAGGTCTCCGTCTCGTACCGGTCGCTCAAGTTCGAGGGCCGCGCGTCGCCCGAGTGGATCCGGCGGCTCCAGTCGGAGCGGCTGACGATCATCGAGGCGGAGCTTTCGAAGGAGCGGCGGACGACGAGGGCGGAACGGGCGGCCACCGGGGCGCACGGCGAGCGGAGCTTCGGCGACGGGATGACCACGCCGCTGCCGCTGGAGGCGGAGCTGGGCGCGCTGGTCCCGCCCAAGGTCGCGAAGGCCTACGCGGCGGGACGCGCGTCCCTCAAGCAGCTCGAGAAGGCGAAGACCGACGAGGCGATCTCGCGTCTCTGGGGCCAGGTCCGCCAGTCGATGGAGGACGCGGTCCGCGAGGCGCCCTGGTTCCCGCTGACCTACTACTACCGCGCCGAGTGGAGGTTCGCCGAGGGAGACGTCGCGGGCGCGATGCGCGACCTGGTCGAGGCGCTGGCGAACCAGGAGGGCTTCGTCGAGGCCCGCGTGGCGCGGGCCGATCTGCTGGTGACCGAGGGGAAGTACGAGGAGGCCGGGAAGGAGATCGAGGCCTCGCTCGCGCTGGTGCCGGACCTCGCGCGGGCGCGGCTCACGCGGGCGCTGCTCCAGTACTATGCGGGGCGCGACGCGGACGCGGTCGCGGAGCTGGAGCTCGCGCGGCGGCTGGAGCCCGGCGACCTCTTCGTGCGCCGCTCGGCGAAGCGGCTGCGGAACGTCGTGGCGGGCCCGCGCTGGTCGGGGACGGTGGCGGTCGAGACGCCGGGCTACCTGGTCCGTGCGGAGTCGCCGCGGCTCGCTAAGAAAGGAAAGAAGGAGGATCTCGACAAGCGGGTGAAGGAGCGGACCCAGAAGTACGCGGACCACCTGAGCGCGGTGAAGGCCTATTTCGGCCAGATCGTCTCGGGAACGGAGACGCGGGCGCGCAAGCCCATCGTGTTCATCTGCGACACGCCGGAGAGCTACTACGTCTACGCCGACTTCACGTCGGAGGACCGCCTCGAGCACACGGCGGGGGTCTTCTTCAACCAGTTCCAGCAGCTGCTCTTCTTCCGCGCGGAGTCGGAGGAGGAGACGCTGCAGACGATGACGCACGAGGCCTTCCACGAGCACCTCCACGCGATCCTGCCCTCGGTGCCGACCTGGCTGGACGAGGGGATGGCGGAGTACGTGTCGGGAGTGGAGGTCGCCGGCGGCCGCGTGGTCTCGACGGGCGGGATCCTGAAGGGGCGCCTCAACAACCTGCAGGCGGCTCTCGACACGGGCTGGGAGGGCTTCCCCTTCGACTTCGTGTTCTGGGAGTCGAAGGAGCAGTTCTACACGCTCTTCCCCGAGCTGCAGTACGCGCAGGCCTGGAGCATGGTCCACTTCCTCATGCAGGGGAAGGGCGGCCGCTACAAGCCGCTGCTCGACCGCTACCTCAAGGTGCTGAAGGAGACCCGCTCGGCGGCGGAGGCGCGCGCGGTGTTCACGGGCGCCGACCTCCCGGCGATCCAGCGCGAGTGGGTCGCCTACGTCAAGGCGCTCAAGTAGGAGCGGCTCCCTACTTCGTCAGGACCTGTCGGTGAAGGAGCCGGCCCTTCACGCGGGTTTCGAACACCGCCCGCCTCGCGGAGTCGATGGTCTCCAGACGCACGTCTTCCGGCAGGTCCTGAGAGCGGGTCTTCCCGTCCGAGGCCTGCGCCAGCAGGCGCTTCAGATCCTCCGGGGTCGCTTCAGGCCCCGGGGCCGCGCCCGTCTCCTTCGACAGGGCCTCCAGGGACGCGCTCCGGAGCAGCTTCGGCCAGAGCTTCCGGAAGAGGCCGGGATCCGAGTAGAGTTCCAGCGTGGTCGCCTCTCCGTTGACCGCGCAGGCCATGCCCACCGCGTCCTCCCTGCCCTGCACGACCTTAAGCAGGGCGTCGACGTAGGCCTGGATCCGGGTTTCGACGGCGGGCTTCTCCGCGGCGAGGACGTAGGATTCGTTGCCGGCGCTTCCGGAGCGGGAGTCATCCGAGGGGGCCTTTCCCGCGAGGTCCCGGTTCACCTTGCGCCCCTCTTCCCAGACCTTCGATTGATTCTGCGCCAGCTTCACCGCGAGCTTCTGCTCCCGGGTCGCCACGGGAGCGCCGGCGGCGCCGAAAACGTTCGCATAGCGGGCGCCTCCCTCGGCTCCCGTCCCCGGCCGGCCGCTCCAGCGTCCCGGCTCGACGCAGAACGCGGCGACGTCCTGCTTGCCCGACCGCGGCGGCAGGACGAGATCGACCGCGATCGTCCGGTCCTGCTTGCCTCCCTTGACGGTGTCTCCCGCCTGCAGGAACACGGGCCGGTCGCCGGAGTTCTGGACCTCCAGGGTGTTGACCTGTCCCGCATCGCCCTTCTCGGTCACGAGAAGCGTCTTCGCCTGCAGCGCCTCCTCGAGGATCAGGTAGTCGGGGCCGTTCCGGGCGACTCCCGGATCATGCAGCAGGAAGATGCCGAGATTCGCGAACGTGTAGGGGCCGGAGACCCGGCATCCGGCGACCGTTGTGGTCCGTCTCTCCGGGGTCGCCGCTTCCTGCGCGGTGACGGGACCTTCGACGGTCCCGGAGGAACTGCAGGCCGCCAGGCACAGGATCAGGGTCAAGACTCCGATCGTCCTCATGCGCCCTCCATCCATCATCCCTCGATAGACGGATGGCGTGGAAAAGGGTTCAGTCCAATCGGAATGGCCGGGAGAGGCTACTTCTTCGCCGGCGGGGCGGGGCGCAGGTTGAGGATCTGGGCGAGCGTGAGCGCGTTGATCGACGAGGAGTAGACCTTGCCGCCCATCGCGGACCAGCGCTCCTGGGCGGTGAAGGAGCCGAGCGCGCAGGTGTCCGCCGAGTCCTGGAGCGACAGCGCCTCGCGCAGGAAGGACTGCGTCCAGAGCGTCCACAGCGCGCCGCGGCGCTGCTCGTGGTACGAGGTGAAGACCGTGCCGAAGTACCAGTAGCAGTAGTCGCGGCGCATCGGGTCGGGGTTGGGCAGGTCCTTCTCGAGGAGTTTGTCTGCCGCCGCGTAGGTCGAGGACGGCTTGCCCTCGAGCTGCAGCCGCACCAGGCTGCCCAGCGCGCTCAGCGTGTCGTGATGGTGGTAGGCCTCGTTGCCCGAGAGGTTCACCTTGCCCATCTGTGCGGGCGCGTAGCCCAGGTGGAAGTCCTTCTTGTCCGTCACGGAATCGAGCCACTGGAGGATGTAGCCCGTGTTCACCTTCGGGAGCTCCACCCCGGCGTCCTTCGCGGCCAGCATCGCCATGGCGCCCCAGGCGGTCACCCAGGTGTCGCTGTTCGCCCCCACGGTGTAGCCCCAGCCGCCGCCCTTGGTCTGCGCGGTCAGGGCCCACTTGAGCGAGCGGAGGGCCGACTCGCGCAGCTGCGTCCGGTCCTTCTCGGTGAAGCTCTCCCCCGGCTGGATCAGCTGGGCCGCGGTGAAGAGCGCCCAGGCGGCCACGTTGTTCTCGTAGACCGGCTTGATGGACGCGCCGTGGGCGACCAGCCCCTCGGGCGCCTGCTGGGAGAGCAGCCACGCGATCGCCTTGCGGATCAGCGGGCCGACGGGCACGTTGCCGAGCTCGACCGTGCTGTCCGGTCCGAAGCCGGCGTTCAGGAATGCGCAGAGGGTGAGCGAGGTCACGCCGATCTCCATCACGCCGGCGGGCGCCGCCTTGCAGCCCGGCTCGGGGCAGTGCGTCGACCAGGCCGCCGCGCCCCAGGAGCCGTCGGGCGACTGGTGGCGGGCGAGCCAGCGGAGCGTCGCGTGGAGGAGGCGTCCCTCGCGGCCCTTCAGCGCCCAGGGAGGCAGCTTCGCGAAGTCCTTGATCACGGCGTCGAGCGCGCGGCCGGCGCCGTCGCATCCGTGGCAGGGGAAGGCGACGCCCGTGAACAGGCTGCCCGTGCCGCCGCAGAGGTCGCAGAGGCCGAGGTCGATGAACAGGCGGTAGTGGCTTCCCGTCAGCAGGGCGCGGCGGCCCGAGCAGGCCTTGCAGGTGACGTTCGTGCCTTCGGCCGGATCGACGACCTTGCCCACGCCGCGGCAGGCGGCGCAGATCATCCCCCCCGTCGCGCCGCAGGCGCTGCAGGCGTAGCGGCCCTGGCCCAGGCAGAGCTCGCAGGTCATCTCCTGCTTGATGCGGTCGGCGACCGCCTCGCCGAGCTTCGTCCAGGCCGCCGGATCGGGCCCGCCCGAGCCCAGCTTCTTCCAGCGGTCGATTGCGGGGAGGGCGTCGAAGGTCTGGTCCTTGATCGTGCAAAGCGCGCCCAGGAAGCGCGTGGGGAAGTCGCCGGCGATCGCGGCCGTCTCCGACGCGCGCGGCACCCAGAGGCCGGGCGGTTTGAGCAGCAGCCCCGCGATCTCGATGCGCTGGACGCTGGCGGCGGGCCCCCAGAGGTCCGACACGGGGCCCTTCGCGAACCTCCCCTGCAGGAGGAGCGCGGGGTCGATCTTGCCCTTTTTCGCGGCGATCTCCTGCAAGTGGGCGCAGGCGAAGAGCTGCAGCGCGTCGACCGGGGCGCCGCCCGCCTCGGAGATCTTCAGGATGAGCAGCTCGAGGAGCTTCTGGTGGCGCTCGGGCGTCAGCCCCTCCGACCGCTTGCCCGGCTCCGCGTGGTTGAGCTCGGGGGAGGTCAAGTACTCCTGAAGCCCGGCG
>JACQFK010000009.1 GCA_016200125.1 Planctomycetota bacterium | reverse complement strand
CACCTCCTGATTGGCGTCCCGGGTCAGCGGCCGCAGCTCGCGCGCCGTCGCCTTCGTGCCCAGATCCTTCAGGACCCGGACCGCCTCCTCGCGAACCTGGGGATTCGCATGCTTGAGCAGGAGGAGGACCGGAGGGATCTGGTCGGCTCCGCCCAGCTCGACGAGCGCGTTCCGGGCCGCGCGGCGCACCTTGTCGCTCTCGTCCTCCAGATGGACGATGAAGCGGGGCAGGAGCGTCCGCGCTCCGACCTGTTCCGCCTCGATGAGCGCGGATTCCCGCTCCTCCGGGTCGTCCAGCTGCTTGATGATCTGCGGGAGGATGCGCTCCCGGTACCCGGTCGGATCCAGTTCCTGTAGGGCGGTCTGGGCCTGGTTCCGGACCTCCTTGTCGGGATCATCGAAGAATCCGGCGACGCGGGAGGCCTCGCTCCGGGCTCCCATCCGGCCGAGGCCGCGCAGGGCGGCCGCCCGGCTGGCCGGGTCCTTGAGAAGCCCGGCGATTTTCGGCAGCGCGGATTCCTCGCCCAATTCGACGAGCGCGGCCAGGGCCGCGTTGCGGACCCCGGCGTCGGCGTCGCCCAGCCGGGAAAGGAGAGCGGGCGTGCTCTCATGGTCGCGGAGCGCGGCCAGGGCCTCGATGGCGGCACGGCGGACCTCCGGCGCTGCCGCCTCCAGCCGCCGGGCGATCGGCGCGCGCGCCGCGAACACCCGGAGCCGGCCGAGCGTGCGCAGCGCCTCGGCTTGGCGTTCCGCCCCCGGCTGGTCCAGGAGGGCCAGGACCTGCTTCTCCACCACGGGGGTCCGCAGCACGACGAGGGCGTTGACCGCTTCGCGCCGGACGTAGATGTTGCCGTCGTCGAGCAGGTTGACGATTTCGGGTCCGGCCTCCCGCGCCCCGAAGTGGGCGAGGATTTTCAGCACCGCCTCTCGGGTTTCACGGTCCGGGTCGGCAAGCAGGTCCAGCAGGAGGGGCGAAACGGAGGGGTCCTGCGAATTGAGCAGACTCTGGGCCGCCTGCTTACGCACGTCGACTTGAGGGTCGCGGAGGAGCGGAACCACAAGGCGGTTCGAGTCCGGCCCCCCGATGTTGCCCACCGCCTGGAGCGCGGCCATGCGGATCCAGATCCGCTCGTCCTTGAGCAGGGGCGCGATCTCCGGGAGCTGCGCCCTCGAGCGCTGTCCGGAGAGCGCCTGCAGGGCCGTTTCAACGACCTTGCTGTCGGGATCCTTCAGGAGCCTCGCGATGCGGGGCGCCGAGGCCGGATCGAGGACTCCGAGCCACGAGATGGCCGCCTTGCGGTTCTCGACGTTCGGATCGGAGAGCAGGGGGATCAGGTGGGGAGCCACGGCGGGAAAGCCGCGCGTCGCGAGCGTGAGGATCGTTCCCTTCCGCTCGTCCTCGTCGCCGGCGTCGGCGAGGGCCCGGGGAAGGAACTTCTCCAGGTCCGAGCGGCGGACCCAGGGGTGCTTCTCGCGGTCGCTGAGCTCGAGGATCGCCTCGTTCCAGTCGAGCTCCCTGGAGGCAAGGCGCTCGGCCAGGTCGGGCACGGCCTTGCGCAGGCGCGGCGGCAGCTCCAGCTCCGTCTCGATCAGGCTCACCAGCGCGCCGGCGCGGGAGGCCACCTCGGCGTCCTTGCTCGACCGCGCCTCGCGGAGCGCGGGCAGGGCCGCGACGCCCAGGGCCTTCAGGGACTTCGTCGCCTTGGCCCGCTCCTCCTGCGACTCGGAACCCAGGCGCTCGAGGAGGCGGGCGGGATCCTCCTGTTGGGCGGAGGCCAGGAGGGGGACGAGAGAAAGGATCAGCCACCGCATCATGATCACTATAACTCCTGACGCGGGGGCGGGCCGGACCTTACGCTTTCTTGATGTAGGTCATCGGCGGCCGCTCGTTGCGGCCCTTGCCCTTCGGGTCGATGCCGCTCAGGTACAGCGCCGTGGCGTAGACGTCGCCGTGGTCGGGGATCGACGATTTCGGGTTCTTCGCCGCGCCCGGCTTCAACAGACCCGTCACCGGGTCGTAGGCCGGGTCCATCGTGCCGTCGGGCATCAGCGGGATCGCCAGCAGGGTCTTCTCGCCGATCGACCCGTACTGGCGGTCGCCCTGCACGGATCCGCCCAGGAAGGCGGCCGAAGTCACCCGCCAGTGCTGGGAGATGTCCTGGCCGTCGATCTGCTTCTTCTTGTCGGCGTCCGGGATCTTCATCTTCGCGATTGCGTCCACGTCGCCGCGGATCGTGCGGCCGAACTCCGAGTTCAGCACGATCGTCGTGTAGTCGTAGAGGCTCTTCCCGCTGTTCCCGTACTCGGTCGTCTTGAGGAGCTCCACGAGCGCGAGCAGGGGCTTCCAGAGGTGCTCCTTCATCATCGCCACCTGCTCGGGCTTGCCCTTGGGCGTGCCGTCCTTGTCCCAGAGCCGTTCGCGGTTCTGGTGGGTGTCGAAGCGGCGGATGTCGCGGCTCTCGATGAAGAAGGCGCAGGACAGCCCCGCGCGCATCAGCTCGTAGGTCATCATCGCCTGCACGTTCGTGTTCGGGGAGAACTTGGTCCTCGCCTTGTTCCCGTTCACGCTGCGGTAGGTGATGAGCTCGTCTGGGGGCGTGATCCCGAAGCGCTCCTTCAGCGCCGCGTCGTTGAAGAGCTGCGAGAGCATCGGGGCGTCGATCGACTTGCCCTTGTCGGCCAGGTTCTCGTCGATCCGCCGCGCGGCGTGGTAGCTCCGGACGGCCTCGACGTACTTGTCGTCGGAGGCGAGATCGTCCGAGCGGTCCAGGAACTGCTGGACCTGGCGGTTGACGACGTCGTTCGAGGAGTCCGCCATGCGCTGGAGGAAGCGGCTCAGGCTGGCGGGCGTCCCGGCGTAGATCGTGTGGGCGTGGACCGGGCCGAGCGCGTGGTAGTAGCCCTTCCGGCCGGTGAACTGGACCTCGTTGAGCTCGCCGTCGGAGAGCCAGCAGTGCCAGCTGACGCTGGGCAATACGTAGGGCTGGCCGTAGACCTGGGCGAAGGCCTGCATCACGGAGCGCTCGTCGTCCTCGCGGTCGCTTGCCGTCCTCGGCGAGGTACCCGGTTCGGATGTTCCCGTGCTGGGAGATCCCCCAGCCGGGCTTCCCGAAGTTCAGGACGCGGTAGTGCTCCTGGCTCGGACTGGCCAGGCGGTTCTCGGGGAAGATGTTGTTCGGCGTGACGACCGGGCTGAAGCAGTCGTAGCTCTCCCAGCCGCCCTCGAGGTACCAGTAGATCAGGAAGCGCGGCTCCGCGACGTCCGCCACCTGCTTCGCCTTCCGCGCGAAGGCGGGCTTGACGTCGTCGGCATGGCCGCGCCGCGCGAAGTAGCCGAGGAAATCGGAGCAGGTGAGGCCGGCGGTCGTGAGTCCGAGGCCGCGCATGAAGTCGCGGCGGTTGAGCCGCGCCAGGCCGCGCCGGGCCTCGGGAGCGTCGCCGGACCCGCTGAAGATCGGCCCCTTGCTCATGACGTCGTCTCCTATTTCCCGCCGGTCGCGCCGGGCCGGGTTTCCAGGTATTCCGGGCAGGTCAGCATCTCGCGCAGCAGCGCCCGGATCGAATAGTTGTTGGAAGCGGCGTTGTCCCAGAGCCGACGGTAGAGCCCGCGCTCCTCGTCCTCGTAGCGCATCTCGCGGCCGAAGTAGAAGACGAAGTGGGTCTGGATCATCGTGCGGATGAAGCGCTCCTTGTTCTGGGCGCCCAGCGCGAAGGCCTCCATGCCCTCGCCCTTGAAGGGGTAGGAGGCGACCAGGTTGTGATCGGTGGCGTCGATCGGCGCGCCCTTCTCGTCCTTCTCCCGGAACTTGCCGTCGTCGGTCCACTTCGTGCGCTGGAAGGCCAGCGGCGTGAGGATCTTGTGGCAGCTGTAGCAGGTGGAGTCGGGATGCGTGGTCGACGCCGCCGTCGCCCCTTCGCGCTGCGCCACGATCGTCGCGGGCACCTCGAAGACGTAGCCCAGGAACTTCTCGCAGACGACCGCGGCATAGTTGAAGTGGGGCAGGCCGGGCTTGCCCTCGATGAAGCCCTTCATGGTGAGGAGGCCGGTCTTGCCGTAGTAGGCCGGACGGGGCTGCGGCTTCAAGTTCTTGTCGACCGAGTAGTCGGCGGTGAGGATCTCCTTGAAGGGGCGGTCGTTGAACGCGACATAGCACCATAGCCGCGTCGGCTCGTCGTCGAGTTCCGAGCCGTGGCTCTCCAGCACGAGCCGGATGCGGCGGAAGTAGAAGTCGCGGAATTCCTGGCTGTCGAGGTACTCGTTCACGAACGCCGGGAGCGGCGTTCCCTTCTCCAGGCGGCCCAGCTCCGCCTCGTTCGGCGTGCGGCCGACCAGGTCCTGCGCGACCTTGACCAGGAGCAGCCGCTCCCGCGCCTTGGGCTCCTGGACCGTCGAGGCCGAGGGCGGCCGCGTGAACAGGAAGTCGGGGTGGCGGAGGAGGGCGCGGCAGAGCCCCTCCCAGGCGGCCTGGCGGGCGGTCAGGACGGGCGCGCTGAACGTGACGACGGCCGCGTGCGGATCGGCGAGCTCGACCTTCGGGCCGCCGGTCTGGATCCAGGTGAACTTGAGCGCCGTCTTCTGGAGGTTGTAGCAGGCCGAGGCGTCGAGGGTCAGCGAGCCGCCCGCGCGGGCCCCCTCGGGGGCGCTGACCTGCAGGATCGGCGACGACTGCCGGGCGTGGACGATCACGGGGGCGCGCGATTCGTTGCCGGCCTTGCCCGGACAGCTGATGCTGATCTTGTAGAACTCGTTCTCCTTCCACTCCGCCTTCTTCACCGAGGGCCGGTAGAGGAGCTTGAGGTCGCCCTTCTTCTCGCCCTCGTCCGCCAGCAGCTTCGGCCCGAAGGTGTTGTAGGGCTTGAACTGGCCGGCGTTGAACTCCTTCCACTTGTCCTGGCCGTCGGCCTCCACGCCGCGGACCATGAACTTCGCGGCGCCCGCGAAGTGCACCGCGTCGGCGACGACCGTCCGGCGCGTGCCGGCGTTGTTGATCTCCACGCCGTCGCCGGGGCCGAACTGGAAGGAGGTGTTCAGCTCCCAGTAGGGGATGTTGCTCAGGGTCTGGTCGATGAAGAAGCGCGCCTGTCCGGGAGGCGGGACCGCGGGGCTGGGCCGGGCCGTGTGCCGCGTGGCGTCGTGCGAGAGGACCTCGACCCGCACGCTCTCGGCGTTCAGGATCACCGGCTTCCGGCGTCCGCGGTTGTCGTTCTCCGGCGCGCCGTCGTTGCCCCGCCACACGACGCTCAGCTCGTAGCTTCCGTCGGCGTCGACGCGGATCGGGATGATGAGGCTGGAGTCTCCCTTGTTCTCGTCCTGGTCCTCGTAGCTGGGGAAGCCCGCCGCGTCCTTCAGCGTCCAGGCGCCGAGGATCCGGACGGAGGGATCGCTGACCGGGATCGTGCGGACCGTCCGGTCGGGGAGCGGGCCGGCGAGCTCGATCGCGGCGATCGACACGTTCCCGTGGCTCCCGCTGTTGTGGATCTGGAACTGCTGGGTCGCGTCGCCGGCCTTGAAGGTGAAGGTCCGCGCGAGCGCCCGCTTCACCCTCTTGTTCCCCTCCTTTACGTGCTGGTCGAGGTGCTCCTGGGTGAGGCCGCAGGTTCCGGCGCTGAGGGGGATCCGGAGGTCGGCGACGCCCGTGCGCCCCTCGGGGTCCTCCACCTTGAGGTCGAAGCGGAGCTCGCGCGCCTGCTGCGAAAGCTTCGCCTCCTCGAGGGCGATCGAGCGGATCATCCGGTAGGCGCTGTCGACTTCCCGTTCGGAGGCGTCGCGGAAGAGGATGCGGTTGAAGAGCCGCTGGATCGCGGCGCGGGTGGCGTCGTCGACAGTCTCCCGTTCCAGGGGCGAGGGGAGCGAGGCCGGATGGCCCTCGAAGGGGCCGCTGCCGCGGAGATACGCGCGGGTCGAGATGTCCGCGGCCAGAAGGTCGATGCCGCCGAGGAAGGTGGCGGAGGCCGTGGTGCTCTCGTTGAAGGAGCGGACGAAATCGGCGCCCTTGAAGAGGGCGATGTTCTCGTTGAAAAGGTCCTTGCCGTCGCGCACCCAGTCGTCGCCGAAGATCGCCTTCACCTTGCGTCGGAGCTGGTAGTAGGTGAGGAAGGTCGTGTCCTTGCCCGAGGGGGCCTTGCGGCCGTGGTACTCCGCCAGCAGCTCCATCGGGAACTTCTCGTCCATGCCGGCCACTTCCTTGCGCTGCACGAGATGGAGCTCGGTCCCGAAGTTCCTCAGGAGCGCGACCTCCGCCTCCGGGGCCTTCGGCATCTTTGTCGTCCGGGCGGTCGTCACCAGCCGCGGGATCAGGGACGTGGGGCTCTTCGGGTCCAGCCGGCCCTCGACGAGCAGCCGCTTGAAGGCGGCCTCGGGCTCCTCGACCAGGTGGAGCTGGGAATCGCTCTCGTGGTCGTGACAGGTGACGCAGTTCTTCTTCCCCCGGGTCAGCAGCGGCCAGATCTCGGTCTCGAAGCGCTTCGAGAACTGGCTGAGCTCCTCCTCGGTGAATCCGGCGAGGTCCTGGGGCTTGAGCTCGGGGTGGGACCCTTCGCAGGAGATCGCGAGGGTGAGCAGGAGCAGCAGTCCGGCCGCGCGGTTGGACGCCATACTAAAAAAACAAGGGCCGGGGCCCAGAGTTCTTGCAAATCTGGTTCCGGAAGGCGGACTCCCGGTGTAAAAGGGACGATCGGAGAACACCCATGAACCTGATCCTCCTTCTCGCCCTAATGCAGCAGGCGCCCGACTGGCCCCAGTACCGCGGGCCCAATCGCGACGACGTCTCGGTCGAAACCGGGTTGCTCAAGCAATGGCCCGCCGAGGGGCCGGCCCTGCTGTGGACCTTCGCGGACGCGGGGGTCGGATACTCCGGCCCGGCCGTGGTCGGCGACCGGCTCTACACGATCGGCGGCCGCGGCGAGACGGAGTTCCTCATCGCGGTCGATCTCAAGTCGGGGAAGGAAGCCTGGGCGACGCCCGTCGGGCCGCTCTTCCAGTTCGAGGGCAACCGCTGGAGCGCGGGCCCCAGCGCCACGCCCACGGTCGCGGCCGGGATGGTCTACGCCTTGGGCGGCAACGGGGACCTGCTCTGCGCCCAGGCGGCGACCGGCAGGGAGGTCTGGCGGAAGAACCTTCCCAAGGAGCTCGAGGCCCAGGTCAATCCGATCGGCGGCGGCCCGAAGAACCTCGGCTGGGGCTTCACCGGGTCTCCGCTCGTCGACGGCGACCACCTGGTCTGCCTGCCGGGCGGGCCGAAGGGGACCGTGGCGGCGCTCGACCGCAAGACCGGCCGCCTCGTGTGGCAGAGCGCGGAGGTCAAGGACCAGGCCGCCTACACGTCGCCCCTGGCGGCCGACATCGACGGCGTCCGGCAGTACGTGGTCCTGACCAACCCGGGGCTCTTCGGCGTTTCCGCGAAGGACGGCAAACTGCTCTGGCGCGCGAAGCGCGAGGGGCCGATCGGGACCGAGGTGATCAACACCCCGCTGATCCAGGGCTCCTTCATCTTCATGACGGCCGCCGCCGGCAACGGCGGCTGCGAGCTCGTGAAGGTGGGCAAGGACGGGGCGGCATTCAAGGCCGAGTCGGTCTACGCGAACAAGAACCTCTCCAACCATCACGGCAACGTGATCCTCGTGGGGGAGCACCTGTTCGGGCATTCCGAGGGCCGGGGCTGGGTCTGCCAGACCTTCATGGACGGAAAGAATCTCTGGTCGGAGAAGGGCAGGCTCGCGGCGGGCTCCCTGGCCTTCGCGGACGGCCGGCTCTACTGTTACAGCGAGATCGACGGGACGACGGCGCTGGTCGAGGCGAGTCCCGAGGGATGGCGCGAGTCGGGCCGCTTCAAACCGCTCCAGCAGACGAAGCTGCGGAAGCCCGCGGGACGGATCTGGACCCCGCCCGTGGTCGCCGGAGGCCGGCTCTTTCTTCGCGACCAGGACCTGCTGTTCTGCTACGACGTGAGAGCGAAATAAGGACGCGGCGGACGTACGTGATATACTGAAACCGTCTGCTGGGGAAGATTCCGTCCGGGAGCTGCTGAGAGATTCTCTTGAGTCAAGCCGACAAGTCCAAGGGCACGTCGCTCCGCAAGGGGGCCAAGAAGGGCGAAGGCCGCGAGCTGGAGACCCGGGTCGCGGAGGCCGCCGACCCGCGGGACCCCGCCCAGAAGCAGGCCGTCGACCACCACTCCGAGTTCCAGAAACTGACGCAGCGCGCCGCCGAGCTTGAGGCCCAGGTCGGCGAGCTG
>JACQFK010000241.1 GCA_016200125.1 Planctomycetota bacterium | reverse complement strand
GCTTCGGCGTCGCCGAGACCCGCCCCCGGCTACCCGCGCGCGATGATCATCCCCCAGCCGGAGGACCAGGTCTCCTTCCAGGTGGACGGCCGCGAATGGCTCCGCTACCACTACGGCGAGCAGACCCCGAAGCCCTACTTCTATCCGGTGATGGGCCCTGCGGGGGCGCCGGTCACGCGGCTCACCCATCCCCACGATCCCTTCACCCACAACCATCACCTGAGCCTCTGGATCGGCCACGAGAAGGTCGGCGGCGCGAGCTTCTGGGGCCAGATCCGCAATCCCGCGCGGATCGCGTTCGATCACGTGAAGAAGATCGACGACGGCGGCCGCGCCTCGCTCACGATCCTCGCCAAGTGGCTCGACGGGGAGAAGAAGCCGCTGCTGCTCGACGAGCGGACCTGGACGCTCACGCCGCGCTATGAGACGCTCGGCGCGAACGGCTTCGGGGAGTACACGCTCGACCTCGAGCTCAAGCTGACGCCGGTCGCGCCCACGATCACGATCGGCAAGTCGAACTTCGGCCTCGTCGGGGTCCGCGTGGCGAAGATGATGGGGACGGCCGACGGCGGCGGCACGATCCGCAACAGCGAGGGGCAGGTGAACGAGGAGGAGCTGATGCCTCACCGCCGCGCGCGCTGGTGCGACTACTCCGGCGCGCCGGCCCCGGGCGCCCTGAACGGCGTGACGCTGATGGATCATCCTTCGAATCCCAACCATCCCACCTACTTCCACGTGAGGAAGGACGGCTGGATGGGGTCGTCGTTCTCCTTCGAGGGCGACGTCGTCGTCGCCAAGGAGAAGCCGCTCCTGCTGAAGTACCGCTTCTACGTCCACGCCGGCGCCGGCGACCCGAAGGCGCTCGATGCCGAGTGGGAGCGCTTCGCTCGGTGAGGGTCCCGCTCCGCGGTTCATCCCCGGCTTGCGCGCCCTCCCGCATGCAGTTACGATTCAGAAGGCAGAGTGCGGTTTCCATGATAGACAGCCAAAAAGCGGAGTTGGATCGTCGATGGAAAGCCTATCGCCGGAATCCCGGAAAAGGCTCTCCCTGGGCGGTCGTCAGAAAGCGCATCCTGAAGCGCTCATGAGTCGGCCGGTCATCATCCGGTCCGAAGCAGAGGCCGACGTGGCCGATGCGTGTGGCTAGTGTGAGGCCCGCGTCGCCGGGCTGGGACGTGAATTCCTTCTCTCCCTGGATGCAGTTCTGCAAGGCATCGCCCGCAGCCCGCTTCGTTTCCCGGTCATCCGCAAGAACATCCGTCGGGCCCTGATCCGGCGCTTCCCCTACGGAGTCTTCTTCGTCTCCGAGTCCGAACGCATCGTCGTGCTCGCGGACTTTCACGCAAGACGAAATCCGCGACGCTGGCTGGAAAGATCCTAGACCGATCCGAGGAATCCCATCGTCAGGATGAACGGACGCGGCCCGCCGAAGGTTCGGCGGCGTAACATAGGCGCCGGTTGCGCTATAAGCCTCGGAGGAAAGACCCGCCATGCTGAGCATCCTTGTCGCCGCGTCGCTGCTGCTGCAGGAACCGCCCCCCAAGGCGCCGCCGGGCTGGAAGGCCGAGGTCGTCGCGAAGTACCCCGACATCAAGTTTCCATCCGTCCTCTGCTTCGCGCCCGACGGGCGGCTCTTCATCGCCGAGGATCCGATGGACATGGACGGGCCGGTCAACAAGCCGGTCGACCGCATCCTCTGCATGCATCCCGACGGCAAGGTCACCGTCTTCGCCGAAGGCCTCTACGCCGTGTTCGGGCTGCAGTATCTCGACGGCAAGGTCTACGTCCATCACACGCCGCGCTTCAGCGTCTTCACCGACGATCACGGGGTGGGGAAGGACCGCGTCGACCTGATCGAATGCACCAACCCGCACCCGGCGCCCGGCTTCAACGACCACATCCCCTCGAACTGCCGCATCGCGATGGACGGCTACCTCTATATCAGCACCGGCGACAAGGGCATCTACGGCGCGGTGGGGAAGGACGGGCGGACCGCCGAGATCCACGGCGGCGGCCTCGCGCGCATGCGGCCCGACGGCACGGACCTCGAAGTCTACTCGACCGGCACGCGCAACCACCTGGACGTCGCGGTCACCTCCGAGGACGAGCTCTTCACCTACGACAACACCGACGACGGCCACGGCTGGTGGACCCGCGTCACCCACATGGTCGACGGCGGCTTCTACGGCTACCCCTGGGACTACAAGCCCCGCCGGCCCTACACGCTCTGGATGATGGGCGACTACGGCGGCGGCTCGGGCTGCGCGTCGATCTCCTACAACGAGGACGCGCTGCCGGCCAAGTACCGCGGCAACCTCTTCCTCTCCGACTGGGCCCGCAAGGAAGTGCTGAGGCTCGAGATCGCCCGCGACGGCGCGACCTGGAAGATCGTCTCGACCGAGAAGTTCCTGGTCGGCGTCTCGGGCAGCGAGTTCCGGCCGCTGGGCCTGGCGGTCTCGCCCGACGGGATGTTGATCTACGTCTGCGACTGGAACTACGGCGGCTGGGTGGCCAAGGGCAAGCAGACCGGCCGCCTCATCAAGGCGACCTACACGGGCGGCGCGAGCCTCGCGCCGGCGAAGCCCGCGTGGTTCGTTCCGGCCGCGACCGCGCTGCCCTTCGAGGCGTCGAACGACGAGCTCGTGAAGGGCCTGTCCCACCCGTCGCGCGAGGTCCGGCTCACGGCGCAGCGGCGTCTCGCCGACCGCAAGGCGACGAAGGAGCTCGAAGCGGTGCTCGCGACCGGCGCGGCCCCCGCGAAGTGGCACGCGATCTGGGCGCTCGACGCGATCGGCGCGGGCGAGCACTCGATCATCGGCGAGCTGAAGGACGCGGATCCCTCGGTGCGCCGCCAGGCGGCGCGGCAGCTGGGGACGCGGAAGCAGGCGGCCGGCGACCTCTTCCCCCTGCTGAAGGATCCCGACCCGACGGTCCGCTTCCACGCGGCCACGGCGCTCGGCCGGATCGGAGATCCCTCTTCCATCGTCGGCCTTCGAGATCTCCTGGAGGAGAAGGACCTTTTCGTCCGCTACGCCGCCTTGAAGGCGCTCAACCGGCTGGGACGGACCCTGCCCATGTACTGGGGGGCGATCGTCGCCGGACTCGGAAGCGACAAGCCGGCGGTCCGCGAAGGAACGCTCTTCGCGCTGCGCGAGACTTACGACGAAGCGCTCGTGAAGGCGCTCGCCGCCGCGCCGCGCTCCGCGGAGTCGATCGCCGCGCTGGCCGAGATGCACCGCAGCCCCGCGCCCTGGAAGGGGCAGTGGTGGGGCACCCAGCCGGTCGCCCAGCCCCTGCCGCCGAAGGTCGTGGAGTATGCGGGCACGACGCTCGTGCTCGAGACGCTGCGCGCCGCGCTCGGGGATGCGAATCCCGCGATCCGCCGGGCGGCCGTCGAGAGCGTGATCGTCACGAAGGACGCCGAAGCCGCCAGAGGGCTTCGGGAACTGTTTGCGAAAGAGTCGGACATCGACGTCCGCAAGGCCGTCCTCAAGTCGCTCGGCGCGATCAAGGATCCGGGCGCGGCGGAGCTCGTCGCGTCGGCGTTCAAGGATCCCGCGCTGCTCGTCGAGGCGGCGGCCG
>JACQFK010000240.1 GCA_016200125.1 Planctomycetota bacterium | reverse complement strand
TGCCGCGGCGGAGCTGGCTGCGCCGCGTTTTTGGCGGGCTCCTGGGCTGGCTGGTCATGGCGGCGCTGATCGGCGCGGTCGTGTGGTATGCGACTCGCACTCCGCCGGGCACGCAGCCCGGCCAGCAGTTCCGACTCGCGGGGCAGGGCCACCGCGACCGCCGCGGGCGCCGAGGCGACGTCATCGTCACGGTGCGCGTGGAGATCCCGCGTCGTCTCACGCCGTCTCAGCGCCGCCTGCTGGAGCAGGCCCGCCAGGACCGTTAGGAGGAGCCTCCATGAGCCTTCGCGGCGCCGTTTCCGGGGTGATGTTCGCGCTGTTCACCCTCGCGATCTACGCGAGCGGCCTCCTCACGGGCCGGGCCACGGCGGCCGGGCGGCCGGTGATCGAGAAGGTCGATCCCTCCGTCTTCGCCAAGCTCGACGATCCCTCGAAGGCCTTCGTGGCCGCGTCGAAATCCGTCGAACCCGCGGTGGCCCACCTGATCGTGACGCGCCTCGTCCGCTACCGCGACCCCATGGACGACTTCTTCAGCGACGAGTTCGCCCAGAGGTACTTCCGCCGCCGGATGCCGCAGCCCCGGGTGGGGAAGGAGACGTCGATGGGCTCCGGCGTACTCATCCGCGAGGACGGGACCATCCTGACGAACGCCCACGTCGTCAAGGGAGCGAGCGAGATCGTCGCGAAGCTGCCGGACGGCCGGACCTTCAAGGCGGCGAGCTTCGCGGCCGACGAGGAGGTCGATCTCGCCGTCGTGAAGATCGACGGGAAGGATCTTCCGACGGCCGCGATGGGGGACAGCGACTCGCTCGACGTGGGCCAGTGGGTGCTGGCGATCGGCAACCCGTTCGGGCTGGAACACACGGTCACCGCGGGGGTCATCTCCGCCGTCCGCAAGGGGGCGGGCGCGAATCAGGAGGACTTCATCCAGACGGACGCGGCGATCAACCCCGGCAACTCGGGCGGCCCGCTGATCGATCTCCGGGGTCGGGTGGTGGGGATCAACACCTCGATCTATTCGAAGAGCGGGGGCTACCAGGGGATCGGCTTCGCGCTGCCGATCAATCTCGCCAAGAAGATCACCGAGCACCTGCTCAAGAAGTGAGGGTCAGGCCATCGGGAGCGAACGGCGGCGCTCGCCGGTCGCGTCGAAGAGGGCGTTGCCGATCGCCGGGGCGATCGCGATGATGGGCGCCTCGCCGGCGCCCGCCGAGGGCAGGTCCTTCCGATCCAGCAGCACGGTCTCGAGCGCCGGCGCGTCCGACAGCCGCGGGACGCGGTACTGCGCGAAGTGCGGATTGGAGATCTTCCCGCCTTCGAATTCGATCGCCTCGAAGAGCGCGCCGCCCAGCCCCATGAGAACCGCACCCTCGACCTGGTTCCGGAGATGGTCGGGGTTCATGACCGCGCCGCATTCGAAGGCGGTCACGGCGCGCACGACGCGGATCTTCCCGGAGGGACGGTCGACGCGCAGTTCCGCGCAGGTCGCCACGTAGCCGCCCTTGTCGAAGCCGCCGGCGATGCCGAAGCCCTGGTTCTCCTCCTTCTTCGCGCGGCCCCAGCCGAACTTCCCGGCGGCCCCCTCGAAGACCGCGCGGAGCCGCGCGTCCTTCAGGTTCTTCAGTCGGAACGCGAGCGGATCCATCCCCAGCGCGCGGGCCAGTTCGTCGATATGGCACTCGCGCGCGAAGGTGTTGGCCGTCGAGGCGAGCCCCCGGTAGGAGCCCTGCCGCAGCGGCGACCGCGACGAGTGGAACTCGATCTTCTGATGGGGGATCTCGTAGAGCGGGCGTATCGACGCGCCGCCGGAATTGTAGTTGTGGAACTCCCAGGCGACGAGCGTTCCGTCCTTGGTGGCGCCGCTGCGCACCTCGATCAGGCCCGCGGGGCGGAAGTAGGCCCAGGTGAATTCCTCCTCGCGCGTCCAGACCCGCTTCACGGGCTTGCCGGCCGCCTTCGCCAGCCGCGCGGCCTCGACCGCGACCTCGCCCGTGTGCTTTCCGCCGTATCCCGATCCCGTGTCGGGCACGATGACGCGGACGCGGTCCTCGGGCAGGGTGAAGGCTTTCGCAAGCTCCGAGCGGACTCCGAAGGGCCGCTGGGTGCCGGTCCAGACCGTGAGCTTGCCGTCCGTCCACTCGGCGACGGCGGCACGCGGCTCCAGCGGCGCGTGGGCGATGTAGGCCGCCGTGTAAGTTCCCTGGAGAGTGACCTCGGCCGTCTTCAGGGCTTCGGCCACCGACCCCTGGGCATGGACGGAGGAGCCCGCGCCCGCGGACTTCTTCAGGCTGTCGAAGAGTTCCTTCGAGGAAATCTGGGGCGTGCTCTTCCATTCGGACTGGACCGCTGACAGCGCCCGCTCGGCCGCCAGGTCTGTCGCCGCGGCCAGGCCCACGAAGTCTCCGTCGCGGACCACCGTCGCGCCCGCCGCCTCCGCCGGCTTCGTGTCGACCGAGGAGAGGGTCGCGTTGAAGGCCGGCGGCCGCAGCACTTTTCCGAAGAGCATCCCGGGGCGATGGACGTCCGAGGCGTACTTGTGGCGGCCCGTCACGATGTCCCGCCCGTTGGCCTTGGGGACCGACGTGCCGGCGACCTTCCACTCGGCCGGAGGCGTGAGGGCGACCGCGGCGCCGACGGCCTTCGTCAGCTTCTGCCCCAGGGTGAGCTCGCCGAAGCCGAGCGAGCGGCCGCTCGGGGGATGCGTGACCTTTCCGCCCGCGACCTGGAGTGCCGCGCGGTCGACCTTCCATTCCGCGGCGGCGAGATCCGCCAGCGCCTCGCGCGCCGCGGCGCCGGCGCGGCGCAGCTGGGGGACCATCGACGGCGTGGACCGGCTTCCGAAGGTGCCCTGGTCGAAGGGCGTGAGGGCCGTGTCGCCCATCACGACCTTGATCGTGTCGACGGGCGCGCGCAGCTCCTCGGCGACGGCCTGCGCAAGCGAGGTGCGGATGTTCTGGCCCACTTCCGCCTTGCCCGAATAGACGGTGACGGCGCCCTTCTCGTCGATGTGGAGCCAGGCCGCGAGGTCCTGGGTTGGGGCGCCTCCCCGGCCCCGCCGGCCCGCTTCGTCCTGGGCAGGGCTCTCGTCGAGCAGGCAGAGGATGAAGAGTCCGCCGCCGGCCGCCTTGATGAAGTCGCGCCGCGAGACCTCGAGGCGCCACAGCGGATCGGCGAAGAGCTCGTAGCGTTCGGGTTCGACGCCCTCGAGGAGCGGATCCTGCGCCATCAGCGGCCTCCCTTCGAGGCGGCGCGCTGGACGGCGGCGGCGATACGGGGATAGGCGCAGCAGCGGCAGAGGTTCCCGTTCATCGCCTGGACGACGTCCTGCTCCGTGGGCTTGGGCTTCGAATTGAGCAGGGCGACCGCGCTGAGGATCATGCCGCAGGTGCAGAATCCGCACTGCATCGCCCCGAGCTCGAGGAAGGCCTCCTGGACCGGATGGAGGCGGCCCTCCTTTTCGAGGCCCTCGACGGTGAGGATCTCCTTGCCCGCGACGGCCCGGACGGCCGTGAGGCAGGAGCGGACGGGGCGGCCGTCCACGAGCACGGTGCAGGCGCCGCACTGGCCCTCGCCGCAGCCGTACTTCGCGCCGGTCAGCTCGAGATCGTCGCGGAGGACGCTGAGCAGCGTCCGGTCGGGGTCGGTCTGCAGGGTCCGCGCCGCGCCGTTGACGCGGAGCTCGATCGGGTCGGGCATGTAGAGTGAGACCCGGCGGGGGGCGCGGTTATTCCCCTCACTTCACCGAGAGCTTGCCCTCGACGCTGAAGCTCATCTTGAGCTCCTGCTTGGAGCCGTTGTCGGCCGTGTTGCGGAAGTAGACGGTGACGACGCCCTTGCCCTCGGAGGCGAGCACGCGGCCGGTCTCGACCTCGATCACGAGCTTCGTCCTGCCCTCGCACTTGTTCCAGCCCTCCTCGGCCGCGGGGTCCTTGCCGCCGTCGACCTTGCCGCTGAGCTCTCCCGCGAGCGTGGCCACCTTCTTGCCGTTGCGGTCCTCGATCTTCTCGACGGTCACCTTCTGCTTGAAGTCGTACTTCCCCTGCTTGCCCTTCTCGGAACGCTGGCCCTTCCAGCTCTTCTCCCAGCTCTCGCCCTGCTTGAATTCCTTGTCCGGCATGCGGGTGATCGCCAGGGTGATCAGGTCCATCGCCTCGCCGTTGTGGTCCTGGGTGAGGTCGTCGCTGCGGTACTCGCCCTCCGGCGAGAGCGTGAAGTTGCGCCCGCCGGCGGCCATGAACCACATCATCTGGCGCAGCTTGTTCTTGCCGTCGTCGGGCTCCTGGCCCTTCTGGAATTCGAACTCGTGGTCCTCGTCGTCGTAGCGCACCTCGATGCGGGCCTCTTCGTAGTCCACCTTGCGCCGGTTCTTGGAAACCACCTGCTGGCCGCCCTCGGCGCGGATCTGCAGCTTCTCCAGGCTGAGGAAGGGATGCATCGACCGGACGAAGTTCGCCAGCTGGTCGGTCCCCTCGATCTTGATGGCCAGCTTCGTCTCGACGAACACCTTGTCCCGGCCGCTCTTGTCGGCGCCGTAGCGGGGCTTGACGGCTTCGCCCTGGAGGAGGACGAGGCCCAGCAGCGCGAATTTCATCATGAGAGGATCTCCTTCACGGGGTCGCCGCCGTCGAGGATCTTGATGGGGCGCCCGGTCTGCGACATGTACTTCTTGGAGGGGTCGACGCCCAGCTGGCCGTACAGCGTGGCGAAGAGGTCCTGGACGGAGACGGGCCGCTCCTGGGCCTCGGTGCCGAGCGCGTTGGTGCGGCCGATCACGCGGCCGCCGGCGAGGCCGCCGCCGGCGAGCGCGGCGAAGAAGGCGCGCGTCCAGTGGTCGCGCCCCTTGCCGGCGTTGATCTTCGGCGTCCGGCCGAACTCGCCCATGCAGATCACGAGCGTCTCGTCGAGCAGCTTCCGCCGCGAGAGATCGGCCAGCAGGCCGGACATCCCCGGATCGAGCTGCTCCATCAGCCCCTTGGTGCGGCCGAAGTTGTCGGAGTGGGTGTCCCAGTCGGCGAGCGTGACCTCGACGAAGCGGACTCCCGCCTCGACGAGGCGCCGGGCCATGAGGCAGGCGCGCCCGAAGGGGGAGGAGCCGTAGAGCTTCTTCGTCTCGTCCTTCTCCTCGGCGATGTCGAAGGCCTTCAGGTGGGGCGAGCGCATCAGGGCGAAGGCCCGTTCGTAGGCCTTGTGCTGGGACTCGACGCGGCTCTCGTTGTGGTCCGCCGCGAAGCCTTCGTTCTGCGCCCGGAGCAGCGTCTCGCGGTCGGCGAGGCGGAAGGAGGTGACGTCCTTCGACAGCTTGAGGTCCTCGAGCGGGTTCTCGATCTTCTCGATGAGGAGCGGCGCCAGCTCGGGCGACAGGTAGCCGGAACCCGCGCCGGGATCCTTGCCCAGCGTGATGCAGCCGGGCAGCCCCTCGGCCTTCGTCCCCAGCTCCTGGGTCAGGAGGCTGCCGAGATGCGGATGGTCGATCGTCGGATCGGTCCGGTACCCGGTGTGGAGCAGGTAGCGCGCCGTG
>JACQFK010000239.1 GCA_016200125.1 Planctomycetota bacterium | reverse complement strand
GCGCTGCTCAACTGGCTGGGCCGCGAGAGCCCGAAATCGCTCGCCCTGCTGTCGGCTGCGGCCGCCGTCTCGGCGCCGATCGACCTTCCGGCGGCGGGCGCCGCCCTCGACCGCGGCTTGAACCGCATCTACTGCCGCAACTTCCTGCGCACGATGCTGCCGAAGGCGCTCGCGAAGCTCGCGGCCTTCCCGGGCCTCTACGACGAAGCCGCCCTCCGGCGCGTCCGCAGCATGCGCGCCTTCGACGACCTCGTCACCGCGCCGCTGCACGGATTCCGCGACGTCGACGATTACTGGACCCGAGGCAGCAGCAAGCCCTGGCTCCGCCGCATCAGCCTGCCCACGCTGGTGCTGAACGCGCTCAACGACCCCTTCGTGCCCGGCGGGTCGCTGCCCGGTCCGTCGGAGGCGAGCGCCGCCGTGAAGCTGGAGCAGCCGCGTCAGGGCGGCCATGTGGGCTTCGCGTCCGGCCCCTTTCCCGGAACGATGGACGGCCTGATTCGGCGCCTGATGACGTTCTTCCTTGAGTTCCTGGGGGATAGAAGGTAGGATCTTGAGGTCAGGGAAGTTCGATTAGACCCTTCGGCAGACCAACCTCTTCCGATAAATCAAATCAGCCCTTCCCAGGTTGTTTCTTTTCTCTGTTTGGAGATGTGGATGATGAGCATCTGCATCAAGACCCTTCCGGTTCAGACGTCCCACTCCCGCACGCCGCGTCCGGAGCGCCGGCGGAAGTCGCGGGGCGAGCGCCGCCGCGAGCGGATCCACCGCGTCGCCGCCTGGCTGATGGACATGCAGGACGCGTTCAGCGACACCGCCCGCTAGACGATCCCGGCTTACCCGCTATACTCACAGGATAGGCGTGCTGACAACCATGCTGGTCTACCTGTGGGCGCCGATCGCCAACCTGATCTGGTACGTCAATACGGCGGTCATGGGAACCCTGTCGCTGCTCCTGTGGCCCTTCGACCGCTCGGGCGCGCTTCAGCACGGCTGCGCGCGCTGGTGGTGCCGGCTCACCGTCTGGTCCATCTTCACGCGCATCCGGGTGCTGGGCGCGGAAAACGTCCGGCCCGGCGAGGCCTACGTCTACATGGCCAACCACGCCAGCCTGCTCGACACCCCGGCGCTCTTTTCGAGCCTGCCGCATCAGTTCCGGATCATGGCCAAGCGGGGGCTCTTCTGGATCCCCTTCATGGGCTGGCATCTCTGGACCGCGGGCCACTTTCCGATCGACCGCGGCGACGGCCGCCGGACCGCGATGAGTCTGAGACGCGTCATCGAAGGAGTGAAGGCCGGCCGGTCGCTGGCCGTCTTCCCCGAAGGCACCCGGACGCCCGACGGCCGGCTTCAGGAGTTGAAGGCCGGAGCCTTCAAGATCGCGCTCCGCGCGGGCGTGCCGATCGTCCCGATCTCCATCCGCGGCAGCTTCAAGCTGCTGCCCAAGAAATCGCTGGCTCCGCGGCCGGGCCGGATCGACGTGGTCATCGGGGCTCCGATCGATACCCGGCCCTATGCCGAGGACCGCCTGGCGGACCTGATCGAGCGCACGCGCGGGGCGATCCAGGCGGGGCTGGAGGAGACCGGGGAGCCCGTCCGCACGGCGCGCTGACGATCCTGAGGAACCCCCGGACCCCATCGTCGTGGAATCGCTATTGCCTTTCAGCCCCGAGGGGGCACAATTGGGGTGTCTTTAGGAAGGGGTATCCGATGAAGCGCATGGTGGTGGGGCTGATTCTCACGTTGTTCGCGGGCTGCATCGTGGTCGTGGACGACCACAAGAGGCCGCCCCCCGAGACCCAGGTCGTCTACGTCCCGCCGCCTCCGCCTCCCCAGCCGCCCCCGCCGCCGCCCCCGATGCCTCCCGAGCCTCCCCCGCCGCCTCCTCCTCCGCCGCCTCCGGCGCCGGTCCAGGTGACGGTGATCTACCAGTATCAGCCGACCTGGGAGGACTCCCGCGCGATCGTCTACCGCGAATACTTCGGCTGCGCGCCGGTCACCTACATCTACATCGGGCGCATGCAGGCTCAGTACAGCTACTCCGACGAGGAGATGTTCGCCCTCTGCTGGATCGCGCGCACCAAGCGCGTGTCGGTCGACGAGGTCGTCGTCTCCTACGGCCAGAGCAACCGCAGCCTGGCGCAGGTCTGCACCCGCTACCAGATCCTGCCCTCCGCCTACTACGTCGAGGTCGACGAGCGCTGCGACATGTCGATCCGCTACCGCAACCTGTACATCACCCATTGGTCCAAGCGCTACCACACGGTCCAGTACTCGAACGACGAGGTCCTGTCCCTGCTGGGGATGCGGATCGCCGTCGATTACTACGGCATCACGGCCGCGGAGTACATGCGGCACGACTGCCGCGGCGAAGGCTTCCGCTGGGTCCTCATGGCCAACTGCAACCGGGCCGGCTCGACGCAGCGCGACTGCCGCGGCGACCGGATCGTCGTGGTCCAGGAGCGTCCCTGGACCTACAAATCGCACGACGAGTGGGTCGTCCGGCAGAACCAGTGGATGAAACAGCGCGAGCTGAACGCCCGCGAGCACGAGGTGAGCGCCCGCGAGCGGGAAGTCGCCCAGCGCGAAGCGGACGTGGAGATGCGCGAGCGCGAGGCGAAAATGCGCGAGGACCAGGCCCGCCGCCGCGAGGCCGAGGCCAATGCCGCGTCCCGCCGCGCCGAGCACGACCGCCAGGTCGCCGAGTACGAGAAGCGCCGCGCCGACATGGCCCGCGAGCGCGAGATGGCCGAGCGCAAGCGGCTCGAGCACGAGCGCGAGATGGCCGAGTACGACAAGAAGAAGGAGCAGTACGCCAAGGACAAGGAAGACTGCCGCAAAAAGAACGAGGACAACGAGAAGAAGATGAGCGAGTCGGACCGCCGCGCGGCGGCCGCCCACCGGCAGGAGGAGGAGCGCAAGCAGCGCGAGGCCGAGGAGCAGGTCAAGGCCCGCGAGATCTCCCTCCAGAAGGCCCGCGCCGAGGAGGCCCAGCGCCGGAAGGAGGACGAGGAGAACCGGAAGAAGGCCTCCACCGACAAGGCCGCCGCGGACGCCCAGAAGAAGAAATACGAGGAGCAGCAGGCCGAGTACCAGAGGAGGAAGGCCGAGCACGACAAGGAGATCGCCGAAGACAACGCGCGGCGCCAGAAGGAGGAGGAGCAGCGGAAGGCCGAGGCCGCCCGCAAGGCCCAGGGCCAGGGCGCCTTCAAGAAGCCCATCGAGCCGGCCCGCCGGCCCGAGCCCGAGAAGAAGCCCGAGGTCAAGCCGGAGCCCAAGCCGGAGCCCGTGCCGAAGCCCGTCGAGAAGAAGCCCGAGCCGCCCAAGCCGGAGCCGGTGCCGGAGAAGCCCAAGCCCGTCGAGAAGAAGCCGGAACCCAAGCCCGAGCCTCTGCCCGAGCGGCCGAAGCCCGTCGAGAAGAAGCCCGAGCCGAAGCCGGAGCCCGCGCCCGAGAAGCCCAAGCCCGTGGAGAAGAAGCCGGAGCCCAAGCCCGAGCCTCTGC